>DATLMT010000023.1:0-12422 GCA_035537135.1 Burkholderiaceae bacterium
TAGTGGCCCCGAGATGCGTGGAAACAATACGAACAATACGGCGGTGAGCGGTACGGCTTTCAGCAACGTCCATCCGACCATCTTGAATTTTCGGCCCGCCGGCAAATCCGTTTCATCCAAATTCACGCTGATCAAGACGAAGAACAATGCAGTCACCGCAAGCAGAGCCATCACGGCGACGTGTATTTCCTGGCCGTTTAAAAACTGCGTTAGCAAAATGAAAAACGACAGGAAAATAACGACGAAAATATCGCGCCGGGCGCGCATCTCGAGCAACTTCAGCGCCATTAGCAACAGCAGAAATGTGACGCCAGCCTGTTGTCCCACAACGGTCTTGTACTGCAAATAGACCGCAAAACTGGCGGCAAGTAACAGAGGCAACATCAAAAGCCGGCTCGGTATTGGACGTTGCGTAATAGTCAGAAACGCACGCCATACCAGCAGCAGCACCAGAACCGCCGTCGCCCACCACACTAGATGCTCGAAGTGCGGCACAACAACAAACGTCACCGCAAGCAATAACACAAGCATGTCGCGTCGCTCACGCGCGGCGCTTGATACCTGCGGCGCGAAAAGCAGTGCAAACGGCGCGAAGAACCGCGCAAGCCGTACGCGGCGGTTAGGAGCAGGCTGGGCGACAGCGGACATTCGAGCTACACGACGCAAACAGCGAGCGCTGTCAGACAATGTTCGCGGTGTGCCGCGCCGCTGCCGATGAAAATCATCGCATCCGGCAGCTTCAACCCGTAACGCATGTGCGAAGCATCGGCATCGAGTACCCAGCGTGTCAAGCGAGACAGTTTCCCCTCGATGCCGAGCACGTCGGGCAATTGGTCATAGTCGAGCATCAACTCACCGCCGCCTGCCGCCTCGAACTGCTTGACCGAAAGCTCGTCGGACCGGGCTGCAAGCTTCCAGGCAATCATCTTTTGTGCATCACCCGGTTGATAGGGGCGCACTCCGGCGAAGTCATCGCCGCTGGACGCCATGCCGACAGCTTCGCCTGTGCCCGCACCGGTGGACGGCAATGCAGGCGCATCGAACTCCGGCGCCGGATACACCATGGCGGTCAGCGCGGGCGTCAGGTACGCCCACGCGCGCCAAAGCCCGAACGGATAACGCGTTTCGATCGTAATGCGCGGTGCGGGTAGACGCCCGCGTATCGGCGCAGGCAGCGGTACGGCGACGGTGCGCAGGCCGCGGGCGGGCAGCTCGATCGTTATTGTCGGGCGTTCGCGCTCGCGCGGGGCGCGACTGAACCAGCGGAGGAAGGCCCGCTCTGGCGGCGGCGTGAACGAAAAGCGCAACGCAAAGCGATCGACCGTCGTTGGATTGGTCACGTTGATTTCGAACGCGGCCACATCGCCGGCATATACCGGCTCGACTTGCACGCCGCGCACGACCGCCTGCGCCAGGTTCGAATGTGTGCTGTGCATGCCGACGACCGCCATGCTCGCCACTAAGAATGTCAACAGGTAGCCGAGCTGCAACATGTAGTTGATCGAACCGATCAGCAGAATGAGCGTGACGACGCCAAACGCGACGCCCGGTGCGGTCGGCAGGATGTAAACGCGCCGTCGGTCGAGTGCGATGTCACCGGCTTCCGGTCCATGCCGGCCGGCGATCCAATCGGCGATGCGCACGACAAGTGCGTTGGCTGCGATGCTCACCGGATCACGGCACAGGCACGGCGCCGATTAGCTGAGACACGAGCTCTTTTCCGTGCAGCGCACGGCCGGTTTCGCGGCTCGTCGCATGCAAACGATGCCCAGCCACACAAGGCATGATGTTCTGCACATCCTCGGGAATCACGTGCTCGCGACCGTCGAGCCAGGCCCACGCGCGGGCGGCCGCAAGCACCGCCAACCCGCCGCGCGGGCTTAAGCCCTCCGCATACTTTCCCGAGCCACGTGTATGCGCAATCAGCGCCTGCACGTAATCAAGCAGCGCCGCTGATACGTAGACTTTCTTTGCATCTGCCTGGGCCGCCAGCAGATCGGCGGGGCGCGCGGTTGCGTCGAGTGACTTAAGCATGTCGCGGCGGGCCTCGCCAGCCAGTAAAGAGCGTTCGGCCGCGCGATCCGGATAACCTAGGCTGATGCACATCAGAAACCGGTCGAGCTGCGACTCGGGTAGCGGAAAGGTGCCGACCTGATGCAGCGGATTCTGCGTCGCAATCACGAAGAAAGGATTCGGCAGCGGACGCGATAAGCCGTCGACCGACACCTGGCTCTCTTCCATCGCTTCCAGCAGCGCGCTTTGCGTCTTCGGGCTTGCGCGATTGATCTCGTCCGCCAACAGGACCTCGGTGAATATTGGCCCAGGATGAAACACAAACTGCCCGCCGTTGCGCTCATACACCGAGACGCCGATCACGTCCGATGGCAGCAAGTCGCTGGTAAATTGTATGCGCCGAAACGGCAGCCCCATCGAGATCGCAATCGCGTGCGCCATCGTGGTCTTGCCAACACCCGGCGCGTCCTCGATCAGTAGATGGCCGCCCGCCAGCAAGCACGTCAAGCTCTGCCGGATTTGCAGCGTTTTACCGACGATGACCTGCCCGATCTGCGTGGCGGTCGCGCGAAACTTCTCTAACATGGCGGCAAAGATTCAGGAGACAGTGAATGCTGCAGACCGGGTTGTTCACGCATCGCGATTGTTCGCAGCACGAGATGGGATCGTGGCACCCGGAATGCCCCGAGCGGCTCGCCGCAATTTCGGATCAACTGATCTCGTCCGGCATCGCACCGCATCTGAAGCATTTCGATGCGCCGCTTGCATCTACTGAAGCACTGCAGCGCGCGCACAGCGCCGATTACGTGGCACGCTTGCAGTCTAGCGTACCGACCGAGGGTTACAGGCCGCTCGATCCCGATACGTCGATGAATTCTCATTCGCTGAACGCGGCGCTGCGCGCGGCGGGCGCGGTGGTCGATGCCGCCGAACGTGTGGCTGGCGAAGAGATCGCGAATGCGTTTTGCGCAGTGCGCCCGCCGGGCCACCATGCCCGCAGGTCCGCTGCGATGGGGTTCTGCATTCTCAATAGCATCGCCGTCGGCGCGCGTCACGCGCTCGACGCGCTCGGGCTGGATCGCGTCGCGATCATCGATTTCGACGTTCATCATGGCAATGGAACCGAGGAGATTTTCGCGGACGACGAACAAGTGCTGATGGCCAGCTTTTTCCAGCATCCGTTTTATCCGTATAGCGGCACCAGCGGCGCTGCGAAAAACATGGTGAACGTGCCTCTTCCGGCCGGAACGAAGGGCGGTGTCGCCAGGCAGGTGGTCGATGAAGTCTGGTTGCCGCGGCTCAAAGAATTCGAGCCGCAGATGATTTTCATCTCTGCGGGCTTCGACGCCCATCGCGAAGACGGGCTCGGACAGATGGGACTGGTGGAGGCCGATTACACCTATATCACCGAGCGGCTGATGGAAGTTGCCGATGAGCATGCGAATGGCCGCATCGTCAGCTCACTTGAAGGCGGGTACAACTTGAGTGCGCTCGGGCGCAGCGCCGCGGCACACGTAAAGGCGCTCGCGCGGCTGTGACGTCTGACCTGTTCGATTGCGGGCTCGAGCGTAACGCGGCTAACTACGCGCCGCTGTCGCCGCTGCCGTTTCTCGATCGGGCCGCGACTGTATTTCCTTCGCTAACGGCGATAGTTCACGGGCGCGGCCGCAAAGCGGTGCGATTGACGTGGGCAGAGCTCTATGTCCGCTGTCGCCGCCTGGCCTCGGCTCTCGCGCAATACGGCATAGGCCGTGGCGACACCGTTGCGGTGATGCTGCCGAACACGCCGGCGATGGTCGAAGCGCACTTCGGCATTCCGATGACCGGCGCGGTAATCAATGCCTTGAACACGCGGCTTGATGCAACGTCGATCGCGTTTCAGTTAAATCACGGCGAAGCGAAGATCCTTATTACCGATCGCGAATTCGCGCCGACGATTAAGGCGGCGCTGGCAATGATCGATCGCGAATTGCTGGTGATTGACGTCGACGATCCGATGTACGACGGCGTGGGGCAAGCGATTGGTGTGCTCGACTACGAATCGTTTCTCGGGCGAGGCAGCGTTGAATACGCATGGAAAGCGCCCGTCGACGAATGGGATGCAATCGCCCTCAATTACACGTCAGGCACAACCGGCAATCCAAAAGGCGTCGTTTACTCTCATCGCGGTGCATATACCAACGCCGTGTCCAACGTTCTAGTCTGGGCGATGCCGCACCACCCGGTGTATCTGTGGACGCTGCCGATGTTCCACTGCAACGGCTGGTGTTTCTCGTGGACGATCGCGGCGATGGCCGGCACGCATGTTTGCCTGCGGAAAGTCGAGGCGCAGGGAATCTTCGATGCAATTCGCGAGCACAAAGTCACGCACTACTGCGGCGCCCCGATTGTGCATTCGTTGTTGATTAGCGCGCCGGACGAAATGAAGCAGGGCATTACACACAAAGTGCACGCGATGGTCGCGGCCGCCGCGCCGCCGGCCTCGATGATTGAAGGCATGGATCGAATCGGCTTTGATCTGACGCATGTGTATGGACTCACCGAATCCTACGGCCCCGCCACGGTGTGCGCGAAGCAACCCAAGTGGACCGAGCTTGACATCGGCGAGCGCGCGATAAAAAACGGGCGGCAGGGCGTGCGTTACACGCTCGAAGAAGCGGTCGCGGTGCTCGATCCCGATTCGATGCAACCGGTGCCGGCTGACGGCGAGACGATCGGCGAAATCATGTTTCGCGGCAACATCATGATGAAGGGCTATCTGAAAAACGAAGCGGCGACTGCTGAGGCCTTCCGTGGTGGCTGGTTTCATACCGGCGATCTGGCGGTGATGCAGCCCGACGGTTACCTGCGCATCAAGGATCGCAGCAAAGACATCATTATCTCGGGCGGCGAAAATATCTCATCAATCGAAGTGGAGGACGCGCTGTACCGCCATCCCGCGGTTATCGCGGCGGCCGTCGTCGCCCAGCCCGATCCACGGTGGGGGGAGGTGCCGTGCGCGTTTATCGAACTGAAAGACGGCGCCCTCTTGACAGAAGCAGATGTGCTTACCCATTGCCGGCAGCACCTTGCGAAGTTCAAAATGCCTAAGCGGATCGTCTTCGGCACGCTGCCCAAGACATCAACCGGCAAGATTCAAAAGTTTCTGTTGCGCCAGCATGTGAAGTCCACTGTGGCGATCGACACCTAGGAGTCGGAATGAACGCACCGATAGCAGAACAGTATGTGTTGGCCACGCGAGACGACCGTGGCGTAGCCACTTTGACGCTGAACCGCCCGCAACAGTTCAACGCGCTGTCGCAGGAAATGATGGTGGCATTGCAAACCGAATTCGACGCGCTGGCGAATGACGCATCCGTGCGCGTAGTCGTGATCGCCGCGCAAGGCAAGGCATTTTGCCCCGGCCATGACTTGAAGCAGATGAAGGCGAATGCGTCGCTCGACTATTACCAGCGCCTGTTTGCGCAATGCACGAAGTTGATGATGACAATTCAACGCTTTCACGCGCCGGTGATCGCCCGCGTGCACGGCATTGCCACCGCGGCAGGCTGTCAGCTGGTCGCGATGTGCGACCTCGCGGTTGCGTCAGCCGATGCGAGATTCGCCGTGTCGGGCATTAACGTCGGATTGTTCTGCTCGACGCCAGGCGTCGCGTTGAGCCGCAACGTCGGTCGCAAGCAGGCGTTTGAGATGCTGGTGACCGGCGACTTCGTAGACGCACAGACAGCGCTGAGTCGGGGGCTCATCAATCGGGTTGTTGATGCGGAACAACTCGACGCCGAGATCGACAGGTTGATCGCTTCGATTCTGTCCAAGCCCGCCGCCGCACTCGCGATGGGTAAGGACCTGTTCTACCGGCAGCTCGAAACCGGCATCGAAGCCGCGTACCAACTAGCCGGCCAGACGATGGCATGCAACATGATCGATCAAACGGCGCAGGAAGGCGTGCAAGCGTTTGTGGAGAAGCGCGCGCCTAAGTGGTGAGTTAGCTTGATGGAGGCGATAGGAGATCAGATGCTGCCGCGTCAAGCTGGTCCGCAACCAAACACGCCAAGGCGATCGGTGCGCAAGTAGGACCTATGCGGCCTGTTGCAACACCGGCATTTCCGGCAATACCGGTGCTCGCGTGGTGTTATCCAAGCGCAGAGTTAAGCAGTAGGCCGCGCCCCCAGAGCGATTGAAGGACTCGAGCGAAACGACATTGACGTTGTATCCGCATGCAGTCAATGCCGTGAGTGTCGGCGCGGACACGTGGCACATCACAACGTCGCGCCCGATGCACACAGAATTCACGCCGAGGTGAAACGCGTCCTCGTCGGTAGCTTCGATCAGTTTGTCGCCGACGATCTCGCGCACTGCGCTGGCTGCGTTGGCTGAAAACGCCGCGGGATACCAAAGCACGTGACCGCCCGAGAGCACGCAAAAGCACGTGTCCAGGTGATAGAAGCGCGGGTCGATCAGTTCGAGCGCGATCGCCGGCACGCCGTATAGCTGCTCGATGATGCGGAACATGTCGCGGCTCGAGCGCTGGCCATAGCCGGTCCAGATCAGGCGGCGCGTCGCATCCCAGATCGCATCGCCGGCGCCTTCGAAGTACTCGCCGACGGGCGGCGCGACGATTTGATCGACGACGCCGCGTGCACGCAGCGTTTCGAAGAATTCGCGGTTATGCACTTCTTCGCCCTGCCGCTCGGCAAACAGAAAGCGCGCGAGCAACACCTTGCGGTCGAGCACGACCGCGGCGTTCGCGGTAAACACCATGTCGGGCAAACCTGCTACGGGTTGCTGCACTTCGATCCGCGCACCAAGACGTTCGTAAGTTTTCTTCAGCTCGTTCCAGCCGCGTTTGGCATCACCGGCAAGCTTCTTTGGCGAGGCCGACCATTGCGACGGCTGCATCCATGGATTGATCGTGTAGCTCACTTCGAAGTGTTCCGGCGCGCTCATCATCAGGTGAGCGGTGGATTTCGACGCGACGTGGTCGCCAGTAACCGGCTCGTCGACCGGCCCGAATTCCGACAGCACGTCGGCGAACACGTTAATTCCCCAATCAAGCGCCTCGCGGCTGATCGTCAATGGCGGCGCGAATCGAATCACCGTTTCGTGCGTGTCCTTGGTCAATACGCCGCGCACCGCCATCCGCTCGGCCACCTCGCGCGCCGACACGCTCGCATCGAGCTCGACGCCGGCCCACAACCCGCGGCCACGCACCGCGCGAATCAACGGCGACGACAAACCGCGCAGGCGCGACAGCAGATGCAAGCCGAGCTTCCGGCTGCGCTCGACGAGTTGTTCTTCTTCGATCACTGCGAGCGCCTCACGGCCGACTCGTGCCGCCAGAGGGTTGCCGCCGAACGTCGAGCCGTGGCTGCCGGGTTCGAGCAGATCCATTACCGAGTTGATCGCGACGAACGCCGACACCGGCAGCAAACCACCGCCGAGAGCCTTGCCGACAATCACGCCGTCCGGCCGAATACCTTCGTGCATGTAGGCGAACCACTCTCCGGTGCGGCCGAGACCTGACTGAATCTCGTCCAGGATCAACAGCACGTTGCGCTCATCGGCAAGCTC
This sequence comes from Burkholderiaceae bacterium, assembly GCA_035537135.1. Lineage (GTDB taxonomy): Bacteria > Pseudomonadota > Gammaproteobacteria > Burkholderiales > Burkholderiaceae_F > JACCZX01. Next base: position 7,585 of record DATLMT010000023.1, read on the forward strand.
GCGTGCCGCGCGCAGGAAGCCCGCCGGCGGTAACACGATGCCGGCTTCGCCTTGAATCGGTTCGATCAGGATCGCACAGGTTTCGTCGTTAATTGCAGCTCGCAGCGATTCGATGTCGCCGAAGGTGAAGTGGCGAAAGCCCGGCGCGAATGGACCGAAATCGGCGCGATACGCCGGTTCAGTTGAGAAACCGACTATCGTGGTCGACCGGCCATGAAAGTTTCCGTTCGCAACGACGATGTTTGCGCGATCGTCGGCGATCGCTTTGACTCGATAACCCCAACGGCGCGCGGCCTTGATTGCGGTTTCGACCGATTCAGCGCCGCCGCTGGCTGGCAACGCTTTGGCGGGCTTCGATAGATCGGCAACTTCGACCAGCTTCGCGAGGAACGGCCCAAGCTCGGTCGAGTGATACGCGCGCGAGGTCACTGCAACGCGTTGCGCCTGATCGGTGAGCGCAGCGACCAAACGCGGATGCGCATGCCCGTGGCTGACGGCGGAGTACGCCGACATGAAGTCCAGGTAGCGCTTACCATCGGCGTCCCACAGCCAACTGCCTTCGCCGCGCTCAAGCACCACCGGAATCGGCGCGTAATTCGGCGCCGCAACGCCTTTTTCGACGGCGATTGCCAATTCAGCCTGGTTAATGTTCATATCGACTCGCGCGTTCATGATTACCCCGCCATGTGTAGAAACAATGTAGGGACGATGCGCGAAATGCGAGGCTGAAGTAACAAGGTGGAAATGCCGAAATGGAGCGGCTTTGCTCGTAAAACCGCAGATTCGGCGGTGCGCCGCAGCGCACCTTGACGAGTTGCTAAGGCAGTGGGTAACCGCGAAAAGGCTTGATCGTCTGCAACTCCGGCTTTGACGTGATTTTTTCGACGCCGAGTGTCGAATCGTCGGTCCAGGCGTTGGTCAGTTCGCGATAGTGATCGAGATCGCGACACGCCAGGCGCAGCACGTAATCGCATTGTCCCGACACAAGAAAACACTCGACCACTTCATCAGCAGCGCGAGCGCGCTGCTCGAACCGCGCATGCGTCGCCTGCTTTTGGTCACGCAGGGTGACTTCAACGACTACGGTGAGAACGCCGCCAAGCTTGCGCGGCTCCAGTAACGCCATGTAGCCCGAAATGATGCCGGCTCGTTCCAGCCTGCGCACGCGCTCCAGACACGCGCGCGGACTCAGCGCGATGCGCGTTGATAAATCCTGATTAGTAATGCGCCCGTCGAGCTGCACAATCTCAAGGATTTTGCGGTCGATTCGGTCAAGCTCACGCGTGGCCATCGCGAAAGTATACGAAGCATCGCCTTCGCGTAGCATCACCGATCAATGGCCATCTTCGCTGCCGACGCGCTGAATCCCGGAGTTCGTCCGACAGAAGTGTGGTCATGGGCCGGCTACGACTTCGCAAACTCCGGCTACACGACCGTCGTACTGACGGCTGTGTTCAACGCGTACTTCGTCAGCGTCGTCGCCACTGGCGCCGATTGGGCGACGCTCGCATGGACCGTCACGCTCGCCGTGTCGAACGCCGCGGTAATGGTCGCGATGCCAGTGATCGGTGCCTACGCCGACCTGCGCGCGCGCAAACAGTGGCTGCTGCGCTTATCGACGATCGGCTGCGTGCTATCGACCGCTGCCTTGGCGCTCGCCGGCCGCGGCGACGTCGCAATTGCGGTGATCGCAATCGTCGTCTCGAATTTCTTCTTTCAGGTCGGCGTGTCGTTGGTCGGTGCATTCCTGCCGGAGATCGCGCGCCCGCATGCGCTCGGCAAGGTCTCCGGCTGGGGCTGGAGCTTCGGCTATTTGGGCGGGCTGGCAACGCTCGCTGTGTGCCTCGGTTACGTGACGTGGGCGCAGCGGCAGGGAAGCACGGCCGAGAATTTCGTGCCAGTGACGATGCTGATTACGGCGACGATCTTTGCCATTGCATCGCTCCCAGCGCTAACGATTCTGCGAGAGCGCGCGGTGGCGCAGGCTGAGGGAAGCTTCGACGCCGTGCGCACGTCGATGTCGCGTCTGGCATCTACTTTGAAGCACGTCGGACAGTACCGCGACTTTGCGCGGCTTCTGCTGTGCAGCGTGTTCTACCAGGCAGGCGTTGCGGTCGTGATCGCACTGGCTGCGATCTACGCGCAGGAAGTGATGAACTTCTCGTTCGAACAGACGCTGCTATTGGTGCTGGTTGTAAACGTCACCGCGGCCATCGGCGCGTTCGCGTTCGGTTACCTACAAGACAAATTGGGGCACAAACTGGCGCTAGCGTTGACCCTAACCGTCTGGATTGCGATGACGATCGTTGCTTCGCTGGCGACCACGTCGCCAATGTTCTGGTTCGCAGCCAATCTGGCGGGCTTGGCGATGGGTTCGAGTCAATCGGCGGGGCGAGCAATGACCGGAGTATTCGCTCCGCGCGCGCGGCTGGCTGAGTTTTACGGCCTGTGGACTCTGTCAGTCCAGGTCGCGGCGATCATCGGACCGCTGACCTATGGGGTCGTGGTCTACCTCACTGCCAACAATCATCGGCTTGGCATGCTGATCACCGGCGGCATCTTCGTCATCGGATTGCTGCTGATTGCGACACTCAATATCGAGCGCGGCCGGCGCGCAGCCGAGTCTGCGGCCTAAAGTTCATTCGCGCCGCGACTACAGAGCCGCGATCCCCGCCTTGGCGATCTGCGCGTCCTCGTTTGATTTGACGCCCGATACGCCGATCGCACCGACCACGTAACCGTCGACGATGATCGGCACACCGCCTTCGAGCATGCCGTCGAGCGGGGCCGAAAGAAATGCCGGACGGCCCTGATTGATCATGTCTTCGTACAGTTTCGTTTCGCGCTTGCCGAGCGCGGCGGCGCGCGCTTTCGCCGGAGCAATCGCCGACGAGATCGGTGCCGCGCCGTCGAGCCGGTGCATCAGGATTAAATGCCCGCCATCGTCGCAGATTGCGATCACGACGTTCCAATGGTTCGCCCGCGCTTCGGCTTGCGCGGCTGCCGCCATGCGTTGTGCGTCGTCAAGTGTCAGCCAGTGTTTTGTTTTCATTCGACCATTGCAAGAACGTGGTGGTGGAGTTGCGAGGCCCACTCGCGCAACGCAACGTGTGAGTAAAGCATCGCGGTCGGGCCGGGGATCAGTTGGTAGAGCGCAAACGGCCGCTGCGCTGTATAGCCGGTCGGCGCGGCAAGGACTGCCAAGCCGGCCAGTTCGAAAGCGCGTCGTGCGCGCGGCATATGCACCGCGTCGGTGACGAGCGCGATGCTGCTGATCTGCTGCGGCTTTAAATCCTGCGCCGTCATCAACGCCTGCTCGCGCGTGGTTTCGGACGCCGCTTCGACCCATTTGACCGGCGAGTTGAATTCGCGCGCTATCAAATCGCGCATCAGCGTACCTTCGGCAAGCTGACCGCCGGTCGGCCTGCCGCCACTTACATATAAAGGCAGCCCGGTTTCGCGCGCAAGTCGCACGCCGTAGCGGGCGCGCCGCAATGTGTAGTCGTTCACGGTCTCGCCGCCCCATTCAGGTGCGCCGAGATTGCGTCCGCCGCCAAGCACGACGATCGCCTGCGCGCGCTTTATTTGGTCGATCGAAGCGGGCGGCGGCTCCAGCGACCGTACGAGCACATTGGCAACCAGCGGCATCGATAGTGCGAGCAACAGCAACTGCGAGCCGACGATCAGCGCCATCGCGAATGCACGCCACCGCTTCAGCGCTAACGTGCCAATAAGCGTCAACGCAATCAGCGACGTCGGCGGCAGCAGCACGCTCGATAGGGCGTAGTTGAACGTCACGCGTGCATTGCAGTCTTGATTTGCTCGAGCGCGGTCGGATCTTCGATCGTCGTTAAATCGCCCGGGTCTCGACCTTCAGCGAGCGCCTGAATCGATCGCCGCAACAACTTGCCGGAGCGCGTCTTTGGCAGCACGCCGACAAAATGCACGCGCGACGGTCGCGCGACCGCGCCGAGCTGCGAATCGACCACTTTCATCATCTCGCCTTCATGCGCGAGTTTTTTTTCTTGCGTGTCAGCCTGCGTCGGGTCTTTCAAAATGGCGAACGCGAGCGCCACCTGACCCTTTAGCGAATCGGCAACGCCGACCACCGCCACTTCGGCGACATTTGGGTGCGACGACAGGGACTCTTCGATCTCGCGAGTGCCGAGCCGGTGCCCGGCGACATTGATGACGTCGTCAGTGCGACCGAGTATGAAGAAATAGCCGTCTTCGTCGCGAATGCCCCAATCAAATGTCGAATACACACGCTGGTTCGGCACACTCGTCCAGTAAGTGCGCACGAATCGCTGATCGTCGCGCCACACCGTTGTCATGCAGCCCGGCGGCAATGGACCTTCAATTGCTACCACGCCTTTCTGATGTGGCTGCGTGATCTCTTTGCCCGTTGCTTCGTCGAATAGCCTGACCGAGTACCCGGCCGCAGGAACACCCGGCGAGCCGAATTTCGACGGCAGTGCTTCGACATTGCGAGAAATTCCCAGAATGGGCCAGCCTGTTTCGGTCTGCCAGTAGTTGTCGATCACCGGCTTGCCGATGCCATCGGCGATCCACCGCGCGGTGGTCTCATCTAGCGGCTCTCCGGCGAGGAACAGCAAACGCAAACTCGACAGATCGTATTTCTTCAGCAGCGCTGGGTCTTGTTTCTTCAATACGCGAATCGCTGTCGGCGACGAAAACATCACGTTGACTTTGTACTTTTCAACGAGGCTCCACCAAATACCCCCGTCCGGCCGGATCGGCAGGCCTTCGTACATCACCGTGGCCATACCGTTGATCAGCGGCCCGTAGACAATGTACGAATGGCCGACGACCCAGCC
>DATLMT010000024.1:0-2663 GCA_035537135.1 Burkholderiaceae bacterium
AAATGCGTGACGCGGCCGGCCGTATCGCGCCAGACTTCCGGTCCGGTCGACTCATAGTGCACGCGCGGGTTGTCCGCGTTTGCAAACTGATCGAGCACAACGCCCTCGCCGCGCGCCTGCATCTCGAGTGCGAGGTCGCGCGCGTATTCCATTCCCCCCTTCTCCGATGGCGTTAACAGCAACTCCGCGCCGTAAGCGCGCATGCTGGAGCGTCGCTCGAAGCTCAGGTTATCGGGCATGATTAATGTCATCCGATAGCCTCGCATCGCGGCAATCATCGCGAGGGCGATGCCAGTGTTGCCGCTAGTGGCCTCGATCAACCGGTCGCCGGGTCGAATTTTTCCGCGCTCTTCGGCGCGCACAATCATCGACCACGCGGGCCGGTCCTTGACTGACCCACCCGGATTGTTGCCTTCAAGCTTTCCGAGGATCACGTTGTTACGCCGATCGTTGTCTGCGCCGATGCGCTGCAAACGCACCAGCGGTGTATTGCCAATCGTTTGCTCGATCGTGCGAAACGCAGCTTCGACCACAGTCACGCTACGTCCAGTTCCTCGACTCGTCGCGGCGGATAGCTGTCCCAACTCGAGCAACCTGGGCAGTTCCAGTGGAACTCACGCGCACGAAACCCGCACTTGCTACACCGGTAGCGCGCCAGTTTCTGGGTGTGGTTGCTAAGAAGCGAGCTGAGCAGCCGGAGCTCGCCGTCGTCCTTGCCGTTGCTTTGATTGATCGCCATGCGCGCTTCCAGCAAACGCTCGAAGCCAAGCAGCGACGGATGCCGCTGCGTCTCCTTCGCAATCAACGCTTCAGCCGCCGCAGCGCCACGCCAAGCCGTTGCTCGATGGGCCACGATATCGAGCAGATCGATCGACGGCGCAGCTTGCAGTCCACGCTCGAGCCATTCGAGTGCCTCCTGCTCGCGGCCGTTGGCGGCCATTGCATCGCCAACACGCGCCGCTATTAGCGGTAGATGTTCGGGTGATGCCTCTTCCACCCGCCGCCATCGGCGCAGCGCCTCTTCAAAATCGCCTCGCTTGGCCGCAACGTCGCCGGCCAGTATCAGAGCGCGTACCGATTTGCGATTGGCCGCAAGCGCTTGGTCGGTCGCTCCTTGCGCTTCATCGAGGGCGCCGTGCGCCAGCGCATCCGTTGCCAGCTCGCAGTAGTAATGTGAAATTGAAACGTGGTGTGACTCTCCGGCTTCGCCCTCAAGCTTGCGCGCGGACTCGACCGCCTTCAGCCACTCGCGCTCGGTCTGATAGATCCTCACTAGTGCGCGCAGCGCGTCGAAGCGGTGGTGCCGATCTTCAAGTAGCTGCACGAATGCGTCTTCGGCGCGATCGAGCAAACCCGCTTTCAAATAGTCCTGCCCGAGCTGGTCGAGTGCCTGCGATCGTTGGCGCGCCGGCAAGTCCGAACGATTCAGCAGGTGAGTGTGAATTCGTACCGCACGATCGAACTCGCCGCGCCGCCGAAACAGATTACCGAGAGCCTGATGCAGCTCGATCGTCTCGGGGTCGAGCTTGACAACTTCGATGAACGCATCGATCGCTTTATCCGGCTGATCATTCAGCAGGTGATTCAAGCCGCGAAAATATGAGCGCGGCAGTGCTGAGTTGTCCGTTTCGCTGACGCGCGACTCGAAGCCCCGGGAGAACCAACCCGCGACGAACAGAAATGGAAGCGCCAGCAAATGCCAAAGCTCGATCTCCATGTTCGCGCGATCGCGGCCTGGTCAGCGCCGCTCGCCGGGTCCAAGCTCTGCAACAGCGCCCGACTGGCGTGCGGCGCTCGCCATCCTTTCAGCCGACGACTCAGATGTAGAACGCAGCGGAGACAACCGCCTCAGTTGTGCCACCTCACGCCGCATCTTGTAAATGGGCAGCGATAAAGCCAGCGCACCCAGTAATGCACCGAACGCCACGCACACCAGCATCACCACGATCAACGGAACGTGCTCCCACACGAGCTCAGAGTTAAAGCGCACCGGCACCGGAGTCGTGTTCTTCAGCGCGAACCACAACACCAGAAGAAAAAATCCCAATTTCAGCAACCACGCGGCGAGTTTCATGCGATCCCTCGGCCATTTGCAGATACTTCATTGTAGGGAATGCAGGTAAAAAAAAGCCGCGATGTTCGCGGCATTGTGAGTAGCCTCCTTCGGCTATTCGTCCAGCTCACCGTCATCGTCCAACGGAACACCGGACACATCGTGACCGTCGACGCGCTCGCGCAGCTCTTTGCCCGCCTTGAAGTGCGGCACGTGCTTTGCGGGCACTTGCACCCTGTCCCCCGACTTTGGATTGCGGCCGACTCGCGGAGGACGATAGTTGAGCGCAAAACTGCCGAAGCCGCGAATCTCGATGCGTTGGCCTGTTGATAGTGCTTCGGTCATCGTATCGAGCATCGTGTTGACAGCTTCGTCGGCATCGCGCGCGACCAAACGTGGATTCCGCTCCGCAAGACGCGCAATCAGCTCCGACTTCGTCATTGTTTGCGACATATTCAGGGGTGCCGGCGCCGGCGCGCCGGCAACTTACTTGTTATCAAGCTTCGCTTTAAGCAGTGCTCCCAAGTTCGTCGTCCCAGTTTGCGCCTCTGACTGCATCCGCTCAAGTGTCGCCGCGGTGTCCACACTGTCCTTCGCCTTCACGGACCCG
>DATLMT010000025.1:0-4810 GCA_035537135.1 Burkholderiaceae bacterium
CCCCCGCGGCTAATTTCAATGTCGCTGGGCCCTTGTTGGACCGTTCCGCCTGATAAATCAACCGGCCTTCGACCACCGCGCCCTGATGAATTTCGATCGCTCGATAGTGCACGTCGCCGGTGACGCGTGCCTTCGGCTGAAGCTCGAGCAGCTCGGTAACGTGCACGGGCCCCGTAATGCGACCCGACACCACCAGATGCGCGGCGTGCACTTCGCCTTCGACATGCCCGAGCTCGCTGACGACCACCATGCAGGCCTCGGCGGTGGCGCACCGGACGTCGCCCTTTACCGTTCCGTCTATGCGCAGCCCGCCTGTGTACGACAGATTTCCTTCGACCGTCGTGCCGCTGCCGATCAACGTCCCGATCGTGTGGGGTGTGACCGATTTATTCCCGAACATTGCTGCCTCACATCGTAAAAGTTTGCTGTGCGCGCACTTCGCCGTTGGACTGAATCTTGACCAGCACCGAGCGCACAACCGCACCCTCGGGCAGCTCGAACGTTCCCTCGACGCGCTGATAGTGTCGGAACGCCAACGGTGGTGGACCGGCATCTGGAATCCCCGCGTCCGGCAACTGCAGCACCCACGGCCGGCCCCCCTGCTGCAAGCTCACGGTCAGTGAAACAGCGCCGACAAAGTCGCGCTCGGGACGGCCGCTTTGCTGGACCAGTAGCCGGTAGCGCAATGCGTGCGGCTCATCTGCTTTTCGATTCGATTTGCGGCCCGGCTCGCGGCCGGCTTCACGTTCGGCATCATTTAGAGGCTGCAGGCGAAAACTGCGGATGACGACGCCCTTAGTGTTCGCCGGCGTGGGCAGCAGGCTTTCAAAAAAAGACAAGTCCTCCTTTAGCCGCGCGTTCTCGTTCTCGAGGAGCTTTACTTGGGCTTGCACCTGCTCCGCCGCTGCGCGATCGATCTTTTGCTGATTTTCCAGCTGTGCCAGTAAAGCGAGCTTGCCGTCTCTGGCAGCAATTGCCTGTCTCGATTCGGCCCTGACCTTTTCGATCTCGGCCGACAACGCTGCCGGATCCTGCGGGGCAGACGGCCTGGTGCCAATGTAGGTCATTAACGCAGCGGCGACGATCAGCGCGATGATTACCATCATCGCCAATAGCAGCATTGCTTTGGCGCGCCAGGGTAACTCGCTGCGGACCGCCACCCTCATCGCGTTCGCTGGGTTGCTGCGCAACCAACGCTTGCGTCTCATGCAATCGAGTATAGGACGGGCGTAGTCGGTGTCGCGATCGATACAATCGCAAACACGCATCCCCAAAAACAGGGAGTTCAGAAAACGCGCGGGGTGCCGCGCGGGCTTATCGTTTCGAGAACTGCTTGCGGCGACGCGCTTTGCGGAAACCGACCTTTTTGCGCTCGACTTCGCGCGCATCACGCGTCACAAGGCCTGCGCTGGACAATGCCGGCTTCAGCGTTTCGTCGTAGTCAATCAAAGCGCGCGCAATGCCGTGGCGCACCGCACCCGCCTGCCCTGATTCGCCGCCACCCTGAACGTTAATCTGAACGTCGAAAGTGGCAGTGTGATTCGTCAGCGTCAACGGCTGGCGCGCGATCATGCGGCCTGTTTCGCGCTGAAAATAGTCGTCGATCGATCGACCGTTGATGACAATTGCACCACTGCCTCGTTTGATAAAGACACGGGCCACCGAGCTCTTGCGCCGCCCGGTCCCATAGTTGTAGTTGCCGATCATGTGGTTGCCAGTCTTTGGTTCGCGCCCGATGTAACCGGTCGCATTAAATTTCGAGGGCTTTTGGTTGCTGCGCCGTGTGCGGATGCTCGCCGGCGGCGTAAATTTTGAGCTTCTTGATCATTGCGTATCCAAGCGGCCCTTTCGGAAGCATCCCGCGCACCGCCAGATGCAACGCGCGGCCCGGAAACCGCTCCTGCATTTTCTTGAAATTTGTTTCGTACACGCCGCCGGGATAGCCGCTATGGCGGTAGTACTTCTTGTCTTCGGCTTTGTTGCCCGTCATGCGCAGCTTTGCCGCGTTGACGACGACAATAAAATCCCCCGTGTCGACATGGGGCGTGTATTCGGCCTTGTGTTTGCCGCGCAGTCGCAGGGCAATCTGACTGGCAAGCCGGCCGACGACTTTGTCATTACCATCGACAAGCAGCCAGCTGCGCTCGACTTCGTGGTGTTTGGCGGAAAACGTTTTCATCAATTACCCAAACGGGAGTGATGCCGGAAAAGCGGAACCCGAAATTCTATTCGTACGCGGGGTTGCGACGCAAGGCGACCAAAAAAAGCGGCCCAGACTGAAGTCTGGGCCGAAACCACCTATAAGGGTGGAGGAGACAAGGTGCAAGTATCGCATGTGATTGGTGCGGCGCAAGGCGAAAATGAACACATAAGAAATCTTGATGACAAAACTGGATGCAAAAATAAGAGAATCAACAGCTTGTGCCCATTAGTTCGGTTCGAGAGTCGTAAACACGGGTGTTGCGTCGCCGCATCAATCAATCGGGGACAGGTAGCTTGAAGTGTTCAGTGCAATGGAGCGGTGATGGGATGAGCTTCATCGCCGAGACCGGAAGCGGGCATCGGATCGCAATGGACGGCGCGCCCGAAGGTGGCGGAAGGAACCTGGCCTCCCGACCCATGGAACTGTTGCTGGCAGGCACCGGTGGGTGCGCCGCGTACGACGTCGTCTTGATCCTTCAACGCGGCCGGCACGCCGTGCAAGGATGTACGGTCGAGCTTAAGGCTGAGCGTGCGAGCGCAGATCCGAAGGTGTTCACGCTAATCGACATGCGATTCACGGTTCGTGGCAAAACGATGAATCGCGACGCAGTGCTGCGCGCGGCGCAGCTGTCACACGAAAAATATTGCTCAGCGACAGCGATGCTGGCGAAAACTGCCGAGATCACCTACTCAGTGGAGATCGTCGACGTCTAGGAAACAATGGGCACCACTCTTGATTCGGTGCGCGATTTGACTTGCCCGAGTTCAGACCACTCCTCAACTCCTCGTGTCAACCGATCTATAACGTCCTTCCAGTCGCCCCGAACAGACTGCCGGAAGAGGCGCGCGTGTGGATACCACGGACTGTCCGTTCGCTTCATCTGCCATCGCCAGTCAGGCGTAAATAGCAGCGCTATCCACACTGGCGCGCCGAGTCCTCCGGCAAGATGAGCTACCGATGTGTCGACGCTGATCACCAGATCAAGCTGCGAAATCAGGGCTGCAGTATCCGCAAACGTACGCAGCCGATGGCTAACATCAAGCAGCGAATCCAGCTTTCGCAATAACGGACGGTCCACGTGCGGGACATCCTTTTGCAGCGAAACAAAGTGCGCATTGGTTGCCAGTAGTGGGGCAAGCTCCGCCAGCCTCATTGAACGGTTGCCGTGCTCCGACGGGGTCCGCAGCCCAGCCCATGCAATTCCCACCCGAGGTCGGCGCGTCGCCCCGCCGACTATTTCGCGCCAATGCGCGATTTGCTGCGGATCGGCAGAAAGATACGGGATGGCAGCCGGGATGTTGGTTGCATCCGTCTTGAACGCAAGCGGCAGGCTAAGCAGCGGGCAGTGCCAATCGAAGTCGGGTACTGCATCGTTCTCACCGATCACTTGAGCAGTGCCAGGATATTCGCGCAGCAGCGGCAGCAGTGCACTCTGAACACGCAGCACGACGCGCGCACCCTCACGCGCCAGTTGCTCCACATAGCGAACGAACTGCAGCGTATCGCCCATGCCCTGCTCCGCATGCGCAAGCACCGTTTTGCCAGCGATAGGCTGCTCGCCGGTCCACTGCTTCTGCGGGTCGAAGCCGTGCGGAGTGCCGCCGTCGAGCCAGCGCCACTCATACTCGCTCCAGCCCGCGCTGAAGTGACCGAGCAACAGATTAGTTTGCGCGCGATTCGTGCGTGCAGCGGCATAGTTCGGGTCGATGTCGATGGCCGATGCAAACTGTTGCAACGCTTCATCAAATCGATGCAAGTCGCGCAATGCGACTCCCATGTTGACGTAGGCCTGCGCGAAATTCGGCTGCAGTGCGATTGCCGACTGATATGCAGCCAACTCGTCGTCGAACCGCCCCATCATTCCGAGCACGCAGCCCTTGCCGTAATGGGCCTCGGCAAGCTGCGGATGAATTGCAATCAGGCGTTCGAGCGCATGCAGCGCTCGGGGATACGCCCCCTTTTTGGTGGCGACTAACGCCAGTCCCTCCAACGCCTCCGTGCAATCGGGCATGTCTGTAAGGACGGCTCGCAGCAATGAGTCCGCCTTGTCCAGCCGCCCGGCAATGAAATGCTTCCGTGCCTTTGCCAGGCTGAGTTCAATGTGCGGCGTCATGAACGGCGCCAGCGTACAAATTCCTAGACGTAATGCGCGGTCTTGGTCATGACTCGCGCTGCCAAGCGCATCGCAAAGCGCGCGGCAAACGGCAGCGTAGCGCTGCCGTTTTGCACTGCGGAGTCGGCATGCTGAGCCTCCTCGTGTCTCATCTGCTCGACGATTGCACGGGACTCGATATCCGCCGCCGGCAGTCGTTCAAGGTGACTTTGCAGATGCTGCTCCACCTGGCGCTCGGTTTCGGCGAGAAAGCCAAGACTCACACGATCTCCGAACCTAGCAGCGACGGAGCCGATCGCAAACGCGCCGGCGTACCAAAGCGGATTCAGCAAACTGGTGCGACCCCCGAGCTCAGCAATCCTATGCTGCGTCCACGCTAGGTGGTCTGCCTCCTCCTTCGCGGCATGCACGAACTGTTCGCGCAGCGCGGGCGACGTAGCCGCCAGCGCTTGCGCGTCATACATCGCCTGTGCGCACACCTCGCCGACGTGATT
>DATLMT010000026.1:0-2630 GCA_035537135.1 Burkholderiaceae bacterium
TTCGCCACACGCCACCGCATGAAACGCCGACCACAACATCGTCAGCGTCGCGCGGGTGCACGCAGATGGAATGAATGCCGGGAATGTCGTAGCCGCCCCCCATCCATTCTCTTCGTTCGGGCATGTTCCAAAGACTTTCAATCAGCCGCCATGTGCGGCCGGCGTCGTCCGAACGAAACAATCCGCCAGGGTTTGTGCCGGCCCATAGCCTCGCTGGCTGCGGCGCTTGAAATCCTTCGAGGATCCAAATCTGATCCAGCGCCCAGGGGTTGGAGTCTTCGATGCCGTCGGGCTTGGGCGGATACACGGGCGAGTTGACTTCCCCCCAATGCTGGCCGCGATCATCAGACGCACGCAGCTTGACGCCGAAGTGCCCCATCCGCAGCGCGGCGATCGCGCGTCCATTCACGTCATCATGCAGCGCCGCAGTCACTGGCTCGCCGACGAAGTGAACGGCATCGACCGCCCACTCGTTTTCAGTTCGCGCCGACAGTTCGAACAGACCCTTACGGGTCGCGACTGAAAGCCTCATCTTCACCCTCCAGACAACGCCTGTGCGACGTAGACACGGTCATCCGCAGACAACGGCACGTCAAGATGTTTTCGGTCGTGCAGCAGCCGGCCGTTCACGAAGATTGCCACGTGCTTGCGCACGCAACCTTGGTCGTCGAGCACATAGCTTTGTAACGACGGCTGACGCTCAAAAGCCTCGGATAGCAACGAGTGCAGCGAGGTAACCGGTAGTGCGAAAGGCGGCACCGACGCATGACGCTGTAACGCTGGCGCGAACTCGAGGTGAGCCATTCACTTCTTCTGTGCGGCCTGCTCTTGCATTTTCCGTAACGAATTCATCCACTCGGTCCAGTCCTGCGGGCCCGTTTCAAATCTTTTCTTCAGATTACCGAGGACACCTTCCCATGCGCGGTCAAAGTACGCATAAGTCTTATCCCATTCGCCACCGTCGCCCCACCCCGAATGGTGCAGGCTCACTCGCGTTTCCTTTTCGCTGACGGGCACGAATCGAAGCACCACCATGGTCCTCTGCTGGCGCGCCGCCGAAAGGTGCGGCGGTGCGTTCCAGTCGAACGACAACATCTGCTTCGGCTGCAGCGCCATGAAGCGCATGTCATCGGCGCCTTTGAGTCCTGGCTCCGCCAGCGGGTTGATGTAAATGTGAAAGGCACCGCCCGGCTTGGCCTCGATCTTCGCGTCGGGTGCAAAGAAGCTCGTAATACCCTCGCGCGTTGTCCATGCGTCCCAGGTTTGGTCGAGCGTTGCCGGCACGACCACCGATTTGTCGATGCTGCGCTCAGCGGCGGCGCCGACCTGCAGGCTTCCAGCCAACACCAACGTAACCAAAGAAGCGATCGCATTTTTCATACAGCTTCTCTCAAAGTCCAGCATCAAGGCCGAATCACGAGTTTCCCAACCACGTTGCGTTCAAGCAATGCTTGCAGCGCCCTCGGGGCCTCGGCGAGTGGGTAGGCGTGCGAGACATGGGGCTTCAATTTCCCTTGCGCCAGCCATTCGAACAGTTGCCGGAGCATTGTCGAATTGGCTTTGGGTTCGCGCTTTGCGAAATCGCCCCAGAACACGCCAACCGCCGAAGCACCCTTCAATAACAGCAGATTCGCCGGCAGCTGCGGAATCTCTCCCTGCGCAAAGCCGATTATCAAGAGCCGTCCGCGCCAGGCCAGCGAACGCGTCGCAATTTCGGTGACTGGGCCGCCGACTGGATCGTAAATGACGTTCGCGCCGATGCCGTCCGTCAGACCCCTGACTGCTTCGCGCACATCGGTCTCCGCGTAGTTGATCAGTTCGTCGGCGCCGTGGTCCCTGGCCGCATCGAGCTTGTTGGCGCTGGAGGCTGCTGCAATGACCCGCGCGCCGGCGATCTTTCCAAGCTCGACTGCTGCCAGTCCTACGCCGCCGCCTGCACCCAGTACCAGCAACGTTTCGTTCGGTGCGAGCTGCCCGCGATCGAACAACGCATGATGCGACGTTGCATAGGTCAGCGTGAAAGCGGCCGCAACCTCGTCAGCGACGCCATCGGGTATCGGCACAGCCATCGCGGCGGGCGTGCAGACATATTCGGCAAACCCGCCGATGCCGACAAATGCGATGACACGATCGCCGATTCTTAAATCGCGCACGTCGGTACCCACCGCGTCGACGGTACCTGCAACCTCGGTGCCGGGCACGAAGGGCAGCTTCGGCTGCAGCTGATACTTCTTCTGCACGATCAGTGCGTCCGGAAAATTGACACCCGCAGCGGCAATTCGGACACGCACCTGTGTCGCCGCGGGCTGCGGCATTGGCAGCTCAGCCATCACCAGCTTCTCAGGGCCACCCCATTCGACACATTGAAGAGCCTTCATCAGCGGCACTTTAAACTGCTCTGCGACCCACGCCCCGGCGGCGAGACGTGGCACTGAGGTGCTGAGCTATTCTGCGCGGTATGCAATTCGACTACTCGACGAAGGTCCAGCAGCTGCGCCAGCGTGTCGATTCGTTCATGCAGCAGCATGTCTATCCAAACGAGCAACGGTTTTATCAAGAGATCGAAGAAAACACGCAGCGTGGTGCCCGCTGGACGCCAACCCGATTGATCGAAGAATTGAAACCGAAGG
>DATLMT010000027.1:0-6742 GCA_035537135.1 Burkholderiaceae bacterium
GAAGGCACGATCGCCTCGGTACCACCCCAGGGAGGGCGCAAGCACCCGAACCAGGACTTTGTGCAGATCGACACGACCAACATTCTTTTCATCTGCGGCGGCGCATTCGACGGACTCGAGAAGATCATCCGGAACCGTTCGGAAAAGAGTGGCATTGGCTTTTCCGCCAGTGTCACCAGCCAGAGCGACCGCGCAGTGGGAGAGCTGCTGCGCGACGTTGAGCCCGAAGACCTGATCAAGTTTGGACTGATTCCGGAGCTGGTGGGTCGGCTGCCGGTGATTGCCACGCTTGACGAGCTAAGCGAGGAAGCGCTGGTCCAGATTCTGGTCGAGCCCAAGAATGCGCTGATCAAGCAGTTTCACCGGCTGTTCCAGATGGAGAGCGTCGAGCTCGAAATCCGCAATGACGGACTAAAAGCCATCGCACGCAAAGCGCTGAAGCGCAAAACCGGGGCACGCGGTTTGCGGTCGATCGTCGAGAGCGTACTGCTGGACGTAATGTATGACCTGCCGAGCACCAAGAATGTCATCAAAGTTGTCGTTGACGACAACACGATCACCGGTGGAAAGCCGCTTTTGATCTATTCCGATCAGCCCAAAGTCGCGAGCGCTCCACGCTAATGCGTGGCGGCGATGCGACGGTTAACTGCTGTTTTCCCCGCCGTTATCCAGCCGGCGGCGCAGGCCTTCCACATGCTAGATTGGGTTTGCCCGCATTCCTTCCGTCCTTGCATTCACTGTGCACGGGCGCATATGGTGTTTAAAGTCACATGAAGGGAACGACTCGAATGACGACCCAGATTCTGCCGCCGGAAACCACGACGCTGCCGTTGTTGCCTTTGCGCGATGTTGTCGTGTTCCCGCACATGGTCATTCCGCTGTTCGTCGGCCGCCCGAAGTCGATCAAGGCCCTCGAAGCGGCCATGGAAGCCGGCAAGAGCATCATGCTGGTGGCGCAGAAGAACGCGGCGAAGGACGAGCCGGAAGCCGAAGATATTTATGAGATTGGCTGCGTCGCCAACATCTTGCAGATGCTGAAGCTGCCCGACGGCACCGTGAAAGTCCTGGTTGAGGGCGCGCAGCGGGCAAGAATCGAGCGGATCGTCGATGGCCCGGCGCATTTCACTGCCGACGTGCTGCCGATTGTTCCCGAGCATCAGTCGACCGCGGAATCCGAGGCGCTGCGGCGTGCGATCGTCACGCAGTTCGATCAGTACGTGAAGCTGAACAAAAAAATTCCGGCGGAGATCCTGACGTCGATCGCCGGGATAGATGAGGCAGGGCGCCTGGCTGACACGATCGCTGCGCATTTGCCGCTGAAGCTGGAGCAGAAGCAGAAAGTGCTCGAAATGTTCGGCATCAAAGAGCGCCTCGAACATTTGCTGGCTCAGCTTGAAGCTGAGATCGATATCCTGCAGGTCGAAAAGCGCATCCGCGGCCGCGTCAAGCGGCAGATGGAGAAAAGCCAGCGCGAGTACTACCTGAACGAACAGGTCAAAGCGATTCAGAAGGAGCTCGGCGAAGGCGAAGAGGGCGCTGATCTCGAGGAGCTCGAAAAGAAAATCAAGGCTGCCCGCATGCCGAAGGCAGCGCGCGACAAGGCTACTTCCGAGCTGAAAAAGCTGAAGCTGATGTCACCGATGTCAGCCGAGGCGACCGTCGTACGTAACTACCTCGACACGTTAATTGGCTTGCCGTGGAAAAAACGCAGCCGCATTAATAACGATCTCGGTAACGCCGAGAGAGTGTTGAACGACGACCATTACGGCCTTGAGAAGGTCAAAGACCGAATTCTCGAATACCTCGCCGTGCAACAGCGCGTCGACAAGCTGAAGGCGCCGATTCTGTGCCTGGTGGGCCCTCCGGGCGTCGGTAAGACGTCACTTGGGCAATCGGTCGCACGCGCAACGAATCGCAAATTCATTCGCATGGCGCTCGGCGGCGTGCGCGACGAGGCCGAGATCCGCGGTCATCGCCGCACCTATATCGGTTCGATGCCGGGCAAGATCCTGCAAAGCCTCGGCAAGGCTGGTGTACGGAATCCGCTGTTCCTGCTCGATGACGTCGACAAGATGGGAATGGATTTTCGCGGAGATCCGGCGTCGGCATTGTTGGAAGTGCTCGATCCCGAGCAGAACCACACGTTCCAGGATCACTACGTCGAGGTCGATTTCGATCTATCGGACGTGATGTTCGTCGCCACCAGCAATACGATGAATATTCCGCCGGCGCTGCTTGACCGGATGGAAGTGATCCGGCTGTCGGGATACACCGAAGAAGAGAAAGTGCACATCGCTTTGCAGCACCTGCTGCCCAAGCAGATGAAGACCAACGGCTTGAAAAGCGGCGAACTCTCGATTGCCGAGAGCGCTATTCGCGACATCATTCGTTACTACACGCGCGAGGCGGGCGTCCGCTCGCTCGAGCGCGAGATAAGCAAAATCTGCCGTAAAGTGGTCAAGCAGCTGCTGTTGAAGAAGCCGAAGAAGGAAGAAGGACGTGTGCAAGTTACCGCGCGCAATCTGGATAAGTTCCTCGGGGTGCGGCGCTACACCTTCGGCGTGGCCGAGAAGGAAAATCAGGTCGGACAAGTTACCGGACTGGCGTGGACTGAGGTCGGCGGCGATTTACTGACGATCGAAGTGGCGACGATGCCGGGTAAGGCGAACGTGCACCGCACCGGATCGCTCGGCGACGTCATGAAGGAATCGGTCGAAGCGGCGCGCTCGGTCATGCGCTCGCGCTCGCGCCGGCTTGGAATCAAAGACGAAGTGTTCGAGAAGACCGATATTCACGTTCACTTTCCGGAAGGGGCTACGCCGAAAGACGGCCCGTCGGCCGGCATCGCGATCACGACTGCGCTGATCTCGGCAGTCAGCGGTATCCCGGTCCGAGCTGATGTCGCGATGACCGGCGAGATCACGTTGCGCGGCGAGGTGCTCGCGATCGGCGGTCTGAAAGAAAAACTTCTCGCCGCTCATCGCGGCGGTATCAAGACGGTTTTGATTCCCGAGGAAAATGTAAAGGATCTGGCGGAGATTCCGGACAACGTCAAGAATCGGCTCGAGATCATTCCCGTTAAGTGGATCGACAAGGTGCTCGAAGTAGCGCTCGAGCGACGACCGGTTCCGCTAACGGACGATGAAATCGCCGCCGCTCCTGTCAAACCAGCCGAGCCACCGGCCGTGGGCGAGGTCGTCAAGCATTAGTGGCATGGTTGCCGGCGCTTCAGCGCGCCGGCAACTGATTCATTCGCTTTGCGCTGTTTCCTTTTCTTCTTCTTGACACTGCTACATCGTCGCGGTTGAATAGTCATTCACCGCTTCAAACACATCGCCATAAAAATTCGGTCCGCGCCGCCAATAACAAAAGCCGGAAACAAATGCAATACGCAGTGCGTCGCGCGGCCTCAGTAAAGTGACAGCCAGAATACGGGGGTGCATCAGTGAACAAGACCGAATTGATCGACCACATCGCCAAACAAGCGGACATTTCGAAAGCAGCGGCGGGTCGGGCACTTGAAGCAATTGTCGCAGGCATTCGCGGCAGCCTGAAGCGGGGCAACTCGGTGACATTGGTCGGCTTCGGTACGTTTATTGTCAGTAAGCGAGCCGCGCGCACGGGGCGCAACCCGCGCACTAACGAAGAGATCAAGATCAGGGCAGCGAAGGTCCCTAAGTTTCGCCCGGGCAAGGCGCTGAAAGATTCGCTAAACTGACTTATTCGAAGTTGATTGCTGAGCGATAGCGTGGTCAGCGACAGTAGTCACGCGAAGGGTGCTTAGCTCAGTTGGTAGAGCGGCGCCCTTACAAGGCGTAGGTCGGGGGTTCGAGACCCTCAGCACCCACCAATATTGCTTTGACGACGAAAATAGTTTTGCAAAGACGTAGCGAACAGCCCAAAGGTTGCGTCGACGAGCGGAAGCGTACTTGACGTACGCTGAGCACCGAAAACGCAAGATTGGGACGCGCAGTAGTTTTGCAGGGAGTGGTAGTTCAGTCGGTTAGAATACCGGCCTGTCACGCCGGGGGTCGCGGGTTCGAGTCCCGTCCACTCCGCCACACAAAAAAAGGCGAATTCGTTCGCCTTTTTTGCTTTGGTAGATCACTTGGGCACTTGCCATGTTTGATTTCGTTCGTGCGCATCGCAACTGGATGATGCTTTTTATCCTGGTGCTGATCTTGCCGTCATTCGTTTTTTTCGGCATTCAGGGCTACAACAGCTACGTCGACAAGGACGGCGCTTTGGCTACGGTCGGCGGCGCGCCGGTCACACAGCAGGAATACGATGTCGCGCTGCGTGAGCGCGCGGAGCGGCTGCGCCAGGCCATGGGTTCCGGTTTCGATGCAAAGTTGCTTGAAACTCCTGAAGCGCGCGCAGCTGTGCTCGACCAGCTGGTGCTCGAGCGCGCGCTTGCCAACGAAGCGAACCAAGCGAACGTCGTGATTAGTGTCGATCGGCTGCGCGACTTCATCGCCAATGTCCCGGCGTTTCAACAGGACGGCAAATTCAGCTATGACCGTTACAAGGCATTTCTAGCCTCTCGCGGGCAGAGTGAAGCGGCCTTCGAACAGACGTTGCGCAACGATCTGCGCAAACAGGCCTTTCTGCAGGCGGTGGTCGAATCGGCAATTACGCCGAAAAATGTGATCGAGCGCATCGAGGGAATCCTGCTTGAGCAGCGCGAAGTCCGCGAGCTGCGCTTTCCTGCCGAGCAGTTTGCTTCAAAGGTTTCGATCACGGACGCGCAGATCGCCGAGTATTACCAGGCCAATCGCGCGCAGTTTGAAATCCCCGAGAGCGTGCGCGTCGAGTACCTCGTGCTGTCTCCGGAAACCATTGCCGGTAACCTCAAGATCGCCGACGACGCGGCTAAGAATTACTACGACCAGAACAAGGCGCGGTACGGAACCGAGGAACAACGTCGCGCTAGCCACATACTGATCCCGACCGAGGGGTCAGACAAGGCCGCTGCCCGCAAAAAAGCCGAAGAGATTCTTGCAAAAGTCAAATCAGTGCCCAACGATTTTGCCAAGCTCGCACGGGAGAATTCAAAGGATCCGGGGTCGGCCGCGCAGGGTGGCGATCTGGGATTTTTTGGGCGCGGAATGATGGTCAAACCGTTCGAAGAGACCGCTTTCCGGCTGAAAGAAGGGGACATCAGCGATGTGGTCGAAACCGATTTCGGCTTTCACATCATTCGCGTCACCGAGATTAAGCCAGCGCAGGCCAAGCCCTTCGCTGAAGTGCGCGGCGATATTGAGCGCGAGCTTCGAAATCAGCAGGCGCAAAAGAGTTTTACGGAGGCCGCCGACCAGTTCACCAATCTCGTGTACGAACAAGCGGACTCGCTGCAGCCGGCATCTCAAAAGCTGAATTTGAAAATTTTGACTGCGGACCTGACGCGACGCGGCTTGCCGCCGCATCTCGGACCGCGCGTTGTTGAAGCGGTGTTTGCCGAGGATTCGCTGAAGAACAAGCGCAATACACAGGCGATCGAAGTTGCCGCGAGCACGCTGGTATCAGCTCGCGTTCTCGATCACCGCCCGCCGTCGGTGCAGCCGCTGGATAAGGTCACTCCGCAGATTCGCCAGCTGCTCGAGCGTCGCGAAGCGGTACGGCTTGCGCGCGAGGCCGGCGAGCAGCGGCTGGCGGCGCTGCGCAAGGAGCCGATTGATAAAGCAAACGAGGCCGGCTTTTCGGCGCCAAAGATCGTGTCGCGCCGTCAGCCCCAAGACATGCCGCCTGATGCACTGAACGAGGTGCTGCGCATTCCAGCGGACAAGCTTCCGCAATTTGTAGGCGCCGAAGTCGCCACCGATTTTCGCAACGCCGTCAATGCCGGCTACGTCATCGTCAAGGTGGTCGGGTCAAAGCCAAGCGAAGCAATCCCGCCAGCGCAACGCGACGCGCAAGCCCGCGCTATTAACCAGCAGGATGCGGCGTCTGCCGAAATCACGTATGCCGAAGGACTAAAGGCGCGTCACAACGTAAAGATTCTGCGCGCCGATTTACGGCGCAAGACTCCAGAAAAGCCCGCAACGAAAGAGGCGCCGGCGGAACTGAAGCCGGGTCAGGCTAAGTAAGCGGTTAGCTGACCAAGGTCACGAGCTTGCGCGCAGCAGCTTGATAATCTTCGATCGCATCGCTTTCGATGCGCATCACATGGGCGTTGGCAGCGCGCTCGAAATTGCGCTCGATCGACTTCAGATACGCCGGGTCATAGTGCTCGACCAGCAGCTGTTCCACAACGCCGTCCCAGTTGTCAGCCCGCGCTAGCGCTTTCCATTGCTCAATCTTTTGGCGTCCGTGCAGAGCTGACAGACAATCGAGCTGCGCATCAAGCAAGTCACGATCACCCTCGAAATGCTCGTACTCATCGCGCAGCAAGCGAATGCGCGCGTCCAGAGGAACTTCAAGCCGCACGCACTCGGATGCGCGCATCAGTTTCAGTAATGCTTCCGGAACTCGCAATTCACCAATCTTGCTACTTTCTGACTCGACGAAAACAATTCGCTCCGGGTGGAAAGAGCGCAGCGCGGACCACAGGCGTGTCTCAAACATTTTTTGCGACGGCTGCGGCTTAGCGGGCAAGCCGCCGAGCACCGAGCCGCGGTGGTGCGCCAGTGACTCAAGGTCGAGCACCTGGGCTTTTTGCGCGCCGAGCTGCTGCAGCAGCCGACTCTTGCCGCTGCCGGTGGTTCCGCAGAGGACGCGCAGCGACAGGCCCGCAGGCAGCGCC
>DATLMT010000028.1:0-4260 GCA_035537135.1 Burkholderiaceae bacterium
GTCGGCGGCAGCACGCTGCGCGATTTTGTCGGCGCTGAGGGCGAAGACGGATACTTCATGCTTGACGCGCGTGTCTACGACCGTGTTGGCCAGCCATGCCGCGTGTGCGCGACACCGATCGTACGAGTCGTACAGGGGCAACGGGCGACTTACTACTGCCGCCTCTGCCAGCAGCGATAGCAAAGGACCATTCGCCCGAAGTCGCACGCCAACCGGGTACAGCTTGTACGTTTGGGTGACTGTGCGCGAGGGTGAGTGCATGCTATAGATTCGGCCTCGTGCGCACGCCCGCGCAGCTAACATCATGGTCCCATTAGCATCCAGCTTTGAGCAGTACGGCAATTGGCGTGATTCGCTGGCGGCGGCGATCATGCAATTGCGCCAATGGCTGGAGCAAACGCAGACGCTCGAGGCCGAATCGGCGCGCCGTATCGACGTCGCGCTCGAGCGTTTGGCGCAAGACAAGCTGGTGATCGCGTTCGTCGCCGAATTTTCGCGCGGCAAATCCGAGCTGATCAATGCCATTTTCTTCGCTGACTATGGCAAACGCATATTGCCGTCGTCGGCTGGCCGCACCACGATGTGCCCAACCGAGCTGCTGTACGACGACACTCTGCCGCCGTGCATCCGCGCATTGCCGATCGAAACGCGCGGGCGCCACGGTTCCACGTCCGATTTCAAGCGCCTTGGCGCCGAGTGGCAGATATTTCCGCTCGACACCACTTCGGCCGACGGCATGCTCGACGCCTTCAAAATTGTGGCTGAGACAACGCGCGTTCCGGTGGCCGAAGCGAAAAGTTACGGACTCTACGACGCCGATGATCCCGACCAATCGGTCACGGTCGATAAGAACGGCTTGATAGAGATTTCGAAATGGCGGCATGCGGTGATCAATTTTCCCCATCCGCTGCTGAAGCACGGCCTGGTGATTCTCGACACGCCCGGATTGAATGCGATCGGTACCGAGCCGGAGCTGACACTTTCACTGGTACCCAACGCACATGCAGTGCTGTTCGTGTTGGCGGCCGACACGGGAGTGACCAAGAGCGATCTGGACGTGTGGCGGCACGTCGTGGGCGACGCCGGGCACCGAAACCATATCGCCGTGCTGAACAAGATCGATGGCCTATGGGACGCGCTAAAGACTCCGGGTGAAATGGAAATGGAAGTGCGGCGCCAGGTGTCAGCAGTCGCTGCCACGCTGGAGCTCGACGCGATGCGCGTATTTCCGGTGTCGGCACAGAAAGGTTTGGTTGCAAAGGTCCAGCGCGACGAGAAACTACTGCAGGCAAGTAGGCTGCCGCTGCTGGAAGAGGCTTTGATCGAATTGCTGGTGCCGGCCAAGCAGAAAATAGTGCGCGATCAGACCGTTGCCGGCGTCGAGCGCGTCGCCGCAGAACTGCGTCAGACGCTAATGGCGCGCGAGCGAGGCGTGATCGAGCAGCTGTACGAGCTGCGCTCGCTGCAGGGAAAAAATCAGAGCTCGATCGAGCGGATGACGCAGCGGGCGCTGTCCGAGCAACGTGAATTCGAGGAAATCGTGCGTCGGATCGTTGCAGCGCGGCTTGTGCACACAAAGCTATCGGAGAAATTATTTGCAGGCATCCGTGTGGCGGCGCTGCGCGACCAGGTCGTCGCAACGCGCGACCGCATGAAAAAGAGCAAGTTGTCACCGCAGCTGTCGGTGGCGGTCAAGGATTATTTCGCGGCGCTGCGCGACATGTTCCGGACTGCGAACACACAAATGCTCGAGATCGAGCAGATGGTGCTCGGTGTGCAGCGGCGTTTTGCTGAAGATCTGGGATGGAGCCTGTCGCCACCGATGTCGTTCTCGCTGGACACTTACATCGCCGAGCTCGAGCGCGCCGAACAGGCATACAAATCGCAGTTCGGCCCGCTGGCAGTGCTGACAACGGAAAAGTGGCGCTTGATGGAAAGGTTCTTCGAGACCGTCGTTTCAAAATCGCGGGAGATTTTTTCCACCGCGGAGCGTGATACCGAGGCATGGATCAAATCACTGCTGCCGCCGATCGAAACGCAGGTACGCGAGCAGCGCAGCCAGCTTAGAAAGCGTGCCGAGTCGGTGTCCAAGATCCGGGATGCTCAAGGATCGCTTGATGAGCGCATCGCCGAGCTCGAGGAAGCATTGGAAGACTCGCAAAGCAAGCTCGCCACTTTGAAGCGACTCACTGATCGAATTCAGGACGTCGGCGCGCGGGCGCAGGTCGAGGAACCGCTCGATGAAGAGGCGTTGGCCGCCTAGCGCATCGGTAAGCTTCGTTTCTCGGAGCTTTTTCTACAACAGCATTGAATTTCGCTGATCGCATCATCGCGTGGCAGAAGCAGCACGGACGCCACGATCTGCCGTGGCAGCGCACGCGGGACGCTTATCGCATCTGGCTGTCGGAAATCATGCTGCAGCAGACGCAGGTCGCGACGGTGATCCCGTACTACCAGCGCTTTATCGTGCGCTTTCCCGACGTGCATGCACTCGCATCGGCACCGGTCGAGTCGGTAATGGCAAGCTGGGCGGGGCTGGGTTACTACTCGCGTGCGCGCAACCTGCATCGCTGCGCGCAGCGGATCGTGGAGACCAACGGTGAATTCCCGCGCAGTGTTGAACAATTGACGAGTTTGCCGGGCATTGGCCGATCGACTGCCGCTGCCATTGCGGCGCTTGCCTTCGGCGAGCGTGCCGCGATTCTGGACGGCAACGTCAAGCGCGTGCTGGCGCGTCAGTTTGGCATTGAGGGCTACCCCGGCAACACGTTAGTCGAGCGCGTTTTCTGGCACCGCGCGGAAAGTCTTTTGCCAATCGACTCGATCGAGGCGTACACGCAGGGGCTGATGGATCTCGGAGCGATGATTTGCACCCGCAGCTTTCCAGATTGCGTTGCCTGCCCAGTCAGCCGAACATGCGTTGCCCGCAACGCGCACACAATCGACAAGCTGCCGACCCCGCGGCCCGTGCGAAAACGTCCGGTACGTGCGGCGACAGTGCTGGTAATGCACGACGCGAGCGGGGCAGTGCTGCTGGAGTTACGCCCACCGTCAGGCATCTGGGGCGGATTGCTCAGCTTGCCGGAATTCGACTCTGAAGCATCCGATGACGAAGTGGTGGCGGGCATTGGCAAGCGCTTCGGTCTGCATATCACTCTTAAGCAGGCGCTCGGACAGGTGCGCCACGAATTCACGCATTACACCTACCTGATGCGGCCTCGCCTGGCCCAAGTGGCAGGTGCGGCAGGCGCTGCAAATTCGTCGCTGCGTTCGGTGCGTGAAGATGCATTGCAGGCTGCGCCGTTGCCGGCGCCGATTCGCCGGCTATTGCTGCAGCTGCAGCCGGCTCTGCTGTAGGTCTGCAAACAGCCGAGTTACTTCAGCACCGAATGCTGCTTCAAGTACGTGTGAACAATTTCGAGACGCGTCGCGGCGTCCGTTAGCTCCATCAGCTTTTGCTTCGCCTTTAACGGTACCGGCAGCACTTCGCACAGTCGATTTGACACCCACGCCGACGACTCCATTTCAAATGGCTCCTCAAATGGAAGTTGCGCCAACACCGGGTTGCCGTCGACCGCCTCACCGGTGCGTCGTTTTTCGGCAAGCTGCGCTTTCATGTCCTCAATAATGCGTGTCAATAATTCGACACAGGGCTGATGTTCGTCGGGCACCCGTTGATCTTCATCAGCTTCGATCAAATCGATCTCACCCATCATCAAGCCATTAGGTTGCAATTCGCTGGCAAGGAGGCGAAAGCGATCGCCGCCCACGGTGCGGATCTGCAACAAACCCAGTTGTTGCATATCCCACGCGGTGATGCGCGCCAGGCAGCCGACGTCGGCAGTGGCCTGAGCGCCATTGCTGCCCGCGCCTTTGCCTTCTGCGACCAGACACACGCCAAACGACGTTTCGTCGCGCATGCAGTCGCGCACCATGTCCATGTAGCGCGCTTCAAAAACGCGCAGCGGCAGCACTCCTCGCGGAAACAGTACGACCGATAGCGGAAACAACGCAACTCGCGTTAGCGTTTCGGACATGCGCGCTTAGTCTTGTTCGGCCTTGATCGGTTCGATGCCGCGATGCCGAATCAGCACCGCTTCCCGCCGCGAGAAGCGGCGCGCAAGCTCTTCAACGACGTACACCGATCGATGCCGGCCGCCAGTGCAACCGATTGCAACCGTTACATAGTGCCGGTGCTCCGAGACGTAACTAGGCAGCCATTTTTCGATAAACGCAGCAATATCGTCGATCAGGTCCTGC
>DATLMT010000029.1:0-10037 GCA_035537135.1 Burkholderiaceae bacterium
GGTGCAATCGAGGATCGTTCCGTGCGCTACGTACCCTGCGCAGTTGAATAGGACGTCGACTGCACCGATGCTTTCGACGAAGGCCTGAACCACGGCGTCATCCAGAACGTCGAGCTGTCTTTTCGTAATCGTTGACGGCAGGTCGGCAAGCAGGTTCTCCTTCAAATCGGTTGCAGTGACGCGCGCGCCTTCACGTTCAAATGCGAGCACGGCTGCACGCCCCATCCCCTGTGCTGCGGCGGTGACGAGCACTGTTTTTCCCTGCAAGCGGCCAGCCATTTTTCCTCCGTACTGCTTGACACTGCTGGGGCCGCGTGTGAAGCTCGCCCGCAGAAATCGAATCGCAAAATTGGTCTGACCACTTGACCAGCGGCCGCAGTGTAAGCAACCCCCGATCGAATTGTCTACATGCCGATACAGGCGGTCGAACCGCAGCGGTTGTACCGTCGCATAGCAGAGCAGATTGCGCGGTTGATCAAGCGCGGCGAATACAAGCCTGGCGAGCGCCTGCCGCCCGAGCGCGATCTGGCGGCGATGATGAAAGTGAGCCGGCCGTCGGTGCGCGAGGCGCTCATCGCGCTGGAGGTCGAAGGCTACGTTGACGTGAGGGTGGGTTCGGGCGTGTACGTGGCGCGGCCGGGCGCTCCACGCTCTAACGCAGTGCGACGCGGTGCGGACTCGGGGCCGTTCGAGTTGATCACTGCGCGCCGTCTGCTCGAATCGGAATGCGCCGCTTTGGCGGCAAAGAATGCAAATCCGGCGCAGATCAAGCGGATGCGCGCGGCGTTGACCGCGATGATTCGGGATCGCAAACGCAACGTGATGCCTCTCGATAATGACCGCCGGTTTCATCTCGAAATGGCGGAGGCAGCCGGCAACAGTGCGCTGGCGCTGGTTGTGCGCACGCTTTGGGATCAGCGCACTGGTCCTCTGTTTCTGCAGCTCGAACACCACTTTGACACCCCCGACCTGTGGGATGCCGCAATCACCGAGCATCAAGCAGTGATGGTCGCGATCGAAGCGCGCGACGGAGCCAAAGCTCGCGCTACGATGCGGCTGCATATGGACGAAGCGGCTCGCCGCTTTCAGAAGAGTTGGACAGCCGAACGTCCGTCGAAAAAACGAGTGCGAGGTAGCAATGGCGCAGCCTGAACCTTCTCCGCTCGATTCGGGCGAGCACGTGCTTACGGCGAGCGGCGAGTTCGATGTCCACGACGCCCCCATCGACATCCGCATCTATCGCTTCGAGGAATGGTTGGCGTTCTTGTTTTTCTGGGCGCTGTCGTTCGTGATTTTTTTGCAGTTCTTCACGCGCTACGCGATGAACGACTCGGCATCTTGGACAGAGGAAATCGCGCGCTATCTGCTTATTTGCACGACTTTCATCGGAGCGGCGATCGGGGTGCGTAAGAACAATCACATTCAGGTCGATTTTTTGTACCGCGTGTTGCCGGCGCCCCTGATGCGCGTGATGTCGATCCTGGTGGATGCTGCGCGGATACTTTTCCTTGGCTATGCAACATTTCTGACTTACCAGCTGTTGCAGCGGATCGGTGGACAGCAGATGTCGGTGGTCGACCTGCCGATCGGGCTTGTTTACGGCGTGGTGCTGGTCGGCTTTGCTTTGATGACGTGGCGATCGATCGATGTTGCTATTGCAAACTGGCGCCGCAAGGCGTCAGTGCTCGAAAAGCCTGAGCTGGCGGAGAGCGCAACGTGAGCCCCGCCACCTTCAAGCTACTGTTTCTTGCGCTAATGGGATCCGGGGTTCCGGTTGCGATCGCAATGGCGGGGTCATCGTTGATCTTCGTGATGGCGACCGGGCTTGTTCCCGATTTCGTCGTCATCCACCGCATGGTCAGCGGCATCGATTCGTTTCCTCTACTAGCAGTGCCGTTTTTTATCCTTGCCGGCAATCTGATGAACTCTGCGGGGATCACCAATCGCATTTACAACTTTGCGCTGGCGCTGGTCGGCTGGCTGCGCGGGGGGCTTGGGCACGTCAACGTCGTCGGCTCGATGATCTTCGCCGGCATGTCGGGCACTGCGATCGCAGATGCCGCGGGGCTCGGTACGATCGAAATCAAGGCGATGAAGGATCACGGCTACAACCTTGAATTCGCCGTCGGCGTTACGGCAGCATCGGCGACGCTCGGACCGATCATTCCGCCTTCGTTGCCGTTCGTGATTTACGCAATGTTCGCCAATGTCTCGGTCGGCGCATTGTTCCTGGCGGGCATCCTGCCGGGCCTCGTAATGGCATTGTTGATGATGGCGACCGTGGCGTTCTTTGCGCACAAAAACAAGTGGGGTGGCGATATCGCCTTCGAATGGAAGCGCATTGGCAAGGCGCTGCTCGAGCTAGCGGTGGTTGCCGGTTTCCCGACCCTCATCTGGCTCGCGACGCGACAGGGAACGAACCCGGTATGGACGGTCATCGTCGCGCTCGTGCTGTTGCTCGCGGCCGATCGATATTTCCGCTTCAATGCGGTGCTGCCGATCATGACGCCTGTGCTGCTGATCGGCGGCATGACCACCGGCGTCTTCACTGCTACCGAAGGTGCAATAGCTGCGTGTGTGTGGTCGTTGTTCCTCGGCGTGGCGTGGTTTCGAACGCTCAACTGGAAAATGCTGATCAAAGTTTCGATGGACACGATCGAGACCACCGCGACCGTCCTGTTCATCGTTGCAGCTGCATCGATCTTCGGCTGGATGCTGACGGTCACGAAGACAACCGAGCTGATTGCGGGCTGGGTGCTCGCATTTACTCAGGAACCCTGGGTGTTCTTGCTGTTGGCTAACGGCTTGATGCTATTTGTCGGTTGTTTTCTGGAACCGGTGGCGGCGATTACGATTCTGGTCCCGGTGCTGATGCCGATTGTCCTGAAGCTCGGGATCGACCCGGTGCATTTCGGGCTGATCATGGTGCTCAACCTGATGATTGGCCTACTGCACCCCCCAATGGGGTTGGTGCTATATGTGCTTGCGCGTGTGGCAAAGTTGTCGATCGAACGGACGACAATGGCGATTCTGCCGTGGCTGGTGCCGCTGCTGATCAGCCTCGCGCTGATCACGTACGTGCCGATCATCAGTCTGTGGCTGCCGCGGCTGGCGATGTAAGGAAAAAGAATGTTGCAGGAAGTACCGCTCGTTTTAAGACTCAATGCCGCCGATGACGTTGTCATCGCGCGCCGTCAGCTGTTGTCCGGAACGCTGGTCAAGAACGAGGGCGTCACGGTCATCGGTCTGATTCCGCCCGGACACAAACTCGCCACGCGTGCGATCGCCGCGGGATCGCCGGTGCGTCGCTACAACCAGATCATCGGTTTCGCCACGCGTGATATTCGCGCCGGCGAGCACGTGCATCTGCACAACATGGGGATCGGCACAGAGCACGGCGCGAACGTCGGCGGCGCGGCGCGTGACTATGCGTTCTGCGCCGACGTGAAGCCGGTGACGATGGTCGATCCACCGGCGATGTTTATGGGCATCGTGCGTGACGACGGGCGCGTTGCCACGCGCAACTACGTCGCCATCATCTCGAGCGTCAATTGTTCGGCGACCGTATCGCGTGCGATTGCGGATCAATTTCGCACCGATATTCGTCCCGAGGCGCTTGCCGCGTATCCGAACATCGACGGCGTGATTGCCCTGACGCACGGCACCGGATGCGGCATGGACATGGGCGAAAGCATGGACGTGTTGCGGCGGACGATGGCAGGTTATGCGCGCCATCCGAACGTTGCAGCGACGATCTTTATCGGCCTCGGATGCGAAGCGAATCAAATCACCTCGCTCCTCGGTGCGCAGGGGTTGAAGGAAAGCGATCGGTTAGCGCGTTACAACATGCAGGATGTGGGAGGTACGGCTAAGGCCATTGAGCGCGGCGTGGGGATCGTGAAGTCCATGTTGCCCGCCGCAAACCGCGTTGTGCGAACGCGGGTCCCCGCCAGCCATTTGATGCTCGGGTTGCAATGTGGAGGCTCCGACGGTTACTCCGGCATCACCGCAAATCCCGCGCTTGGCAACGCCGTCGACCGCCTCGTCGCGCACGGCGGGACCGCAATTCTGTCTGAGACGCCTGAAATTTACGGCGCCGAGCACTTGCTGACGCGTCGCGCTGTGTCGCGCGAAGTCGGCGAAAAGTTGATCGAGCGCATTAAGTGGTGGGAGGACTATACCGAGCGCAACCAGGGCGAAATGAATAACAACCCATCCCCGGGCAACAAGGCGGGCGGCCTCACGACAATTCTGGAAAAGTCGCTTGGCGCGGTCGCAAAGGGCGGCACGACCAATTTGGTCGATGTTTTCGAGTACGCGCAGCCGGTCACTGCGAAGGGGTTTGTGTATATGGACACGCCGGGCTATGACCCGGTGTCCGCTACAGGACAGGTCGCAGGCGGAGCCAACATGATCGTGTTCACGACCGGACGTGGCTCGGCGTACGGATGCGCCCCGTCACCCTCGCTGAAACTGTCGACCAATACCGAGCTATGGCAGCGGCAGCAGGAAGACATCGATCTGAACTGCGGAGAAATCGCCGATGGCGCTGCAACGATCGAAGACGTCGGCGAACGGCTGTTCCATTTGATACTTGCCACCGCCTCAGGCGAGAAAACCAAGAGCGAGCGCTTTGGCTACGGTCAAAGCGAGTTCATACCATGGCAGTTGGGCGCGACGATGTAGCGCTCAACAGTTATTTGAAGGCACGCACCAACACCGATACCTCAAGGAGGAGACATGAAGTTGAACGTTAGAACGCTGGCTATCGCGGCAGCGATGTCGCTGATCGCTCTCGGGAGCGCACAAGCGCAGACCAAGCTTAAGTGGGCGCACGTGTATGAAACCAGCGAGCCGTATCACACGGCTGCACTATGGGCCGCCGGAGAGATCGCAAAGCGCACCAATAATCGTTATACGGTCGAGGTATTCCCTGCGTCGACCCTCGGCAAAGAAACCGACATCAATCAAGGCCTGACGCTCGGCACCGTCGACATCATCTACACCGGTCAGTTGTTTGCGGGACGCACGTACGGTCCGATCGCGATTGGCGGTGCACCCTTCATGTTTCGCGACTTCGATCACTGGAAGGCATTCGCAGCGAGCCCGTTATTCAATGAACTCGCCGAGGGGTACCGCCAGAAGAGCGGCGGACACAAGGTTTCGGCGATCACCTATTACGGCGAGCGCCACGTCACGTCCAACAGGGCGATCAACAAGCCCGAGGACATGAAGGGTCTGAAGATTCGCGTGCCCGATGCGCCGCTGTACACGATGTTCCCGCGTGCAGTCGGCGCTAACCCGACCCCGATTGCGTTTGCCGAGGTTTATCTGGCGTTGCAAAACGGCACCGTCGATGCGCAGGAGAATCCGCTTCCGACGATTGATGCGAAGAAGTTCTACGAGGTCCAGAAGTTCATTGTGCTTACTGGGCACATTACCGACGCGTTGCTGTCGATCGTCAGCAGCGGCACGTGGAACAAACTATCCGACGCCGACAAGGCTGCGTTTGATGCAGTGCTGAAAGAAGCGGCGTCGCGCGCAACGACGCAGATTATCGAAATGGAAAAAAACCTCGGTGCGGAGTTCAAGAAGAAAGGTAAGGAAGTGGTTGCTGTAAATCGTGCGCCGTTCCGCGAGGCGACGATGAAGCTGCATAACGGCCCCGATGCTACGTGGCCAAAAGCCGTTTACGACAAGCTGCAGGCGATCAAATAAACGTTCAGGGGAAGCGGCCGCGAGTAGCGGCCGCAAACGGATTTAGTTGGATTTGTGCCCAGCGGACTAACGGACCAGCTGGTTGATCTCGATGATCGGAAGCAGCACGGCGAGCACGATCAGCATCACTACGACGCCCATCGTCAGGATCAGGATCGGCTCAAGGAGTGACGTGAAGAACAGTGCACGGCGCTCGGCCTCGCGCGAATGAATGTCCGCCGCGCGGGTGAGCATCTCGGGTAACTTGCCGGTCGCTTCACCGGACGCAATAAGATGGATCAAAACCGGCGGAAAGAGCTTCACGTGCCCGGGACGCTTCTCTTCGTCAGCGTCGGCGCGCAGCGCTTTCGCCAGCGAGAAGCCCTCGCGAACCCGTTGCACGGCGTCCATCACGCGTGAGCGCATTGCCATGTTGGTGATCGTTTCGCCGGCGGCCTGCAGCGAACGCAGCATCGGTACGCCCGAGCCGACCAGGATCG
Organism: Burkholderiaceae bacterium; assembly: GCA_035537135.1. Lineage (GTDB taxonomy): Bacteria > Pseudomonadota > Gammaproteobacteria > Burkholderiales > Burkholderiaceae_F > JACCZX01. The sequence continues at coordinate 6,198 of DATLMT010000029.1, forward strand.
CCAGCGTCGACGAAAAGCGCGCAGTGTTGATGGACCGCGACAACACGCCCATTACTGGCAACGTCAGAATGCGGGTGTGCCAGCGCAACCGCACTGGAGCAACCTGCAATGCGCGCTGTGCTAGGAACGCCGAGATCGCAACAATGACCAGCAGAATCCATCCGTAATTGCGTACGAAGTTCGATACGCCAATCAATGCTACGGTCAGAAACGGCAGCGCTTGTTTCGTATTAGCGAACACCTGCACCACCTGCGGCACAACGTATGTCAGCAGTCCGATGACTACGGCCAGTGCCACGAACGTGACGATCGCCGGGTAAACAAACGCAAGCGTGATCTTCTGTTGCAGCTTGGCGCGCTCTTCGACGTAATCGGCAAGGCTGCCGAGCACTGAGCCTAGTTTTCCAGACTCTTCACCGGCGGAAATCAGTGCGCGATAAATCTCCGGAAACTGGCGCGGATGCCGTACCAGAGCCTTGGACAACGACGTGCCGCCGAGCACATCAGTGCGGATCGACGCCATTAACTCGCGCACGCTTTGCTTTTCACTCTGCTCGACCATCACGGTCAAGGCGTCGGCGACCGGCAACGAGGCGCCGAGCAGCGACGCAAGCTGGCGCGTAATCACCGCGAGTTCGGTTTGCGACAGCCGGCGACTCAGCGACAATCCGCCGGCGCGCGCGCCGACGTCGCTCATGACGGGATCAACGGATAGCGGAATCAATCCGCGGCCGCGCAACAGCTGGCGCGCCAGGCGTGCGCTGTCCGCTTCGAGAACGCCGCCGGACTCCTTGCCGAGGTTGTCTACCGCTGCGAATCTAAAAGCGGCCATGCGGGAGCTATTCGCGCGTAACGCGCAGCGTCTCTTCCTGCGACGTGACGCCGGCCTTGATCCAGCGCTGCGCGTCGGCGCGCATGTTGATCATTCCGTTTTTCTCGGCTACGCGGCGCATGTCGGTGTCGTTTGAGCCTTGATGCACCAGCATCCGAATCTCATCGTTTACGGTGAGCAGTTCGTAAATGCCCGTGCGGCCAAGATAGCCGGTGTGTCCGCAATGACCGCAGCCCACTGCGCGCCAGCCGCCTACGGTCGGGTCTGGCTCCTTGCAATGCGGGCAGAGTTTGCGTACCAGGCGTTGACCGAGCACGCCAAGCAACGACGACGACAACAAAAACGGTTCGATGCCCATGTCGATCAGTCGCGTCACCGCTGACGCCGCATCGTTGGTATGCAGCGTCGCTAAGACCAGATGGCCGGTCAGCGACGACTGCACCGCGATCTGCGCAGTCTCGAGATCGCGAATCTCGCCGATCATTACGATGTCCGGGTCCTGCCGCAGAATCGCGCGTAACGCCTTCGCGAACGTCATGTCGATTTTCGCGTTGACCTGCGTCTGGCCGATGCCCTCGATGTCGTACTCGATCGGATCTTCGACCGTCATGATGTTGGTCGTATTTTTGTCGAGCCGGCGAATTCCCGCGTACAGCGTGGTCGATTTGCCGGAGCCGGTCGGGCCGGTGACCAGAATGATTCCGTGCGGCTGGTGCAGCAGCTTGTCGAAGCCCTGTAGCGTGCCTTCGGCCATCCCAAGGTTGCTGAGCTCGAGCTTCGATAGATCCTTTTCGAGCAAACGCAGTACAACGCGCTCGCCGTGGCCAGTTGGTAGCGTGGACACGCGCACGTCGACTGGCCGTCCACCGACTCTCAGGGTGATGCGGCCGTCCTGCGGCATGCGCTTTTCTGCAATATCAAGTGCGGCCATGATCTTGATGCGCGACACCAGTGCTGCGTGCAAAGCGCGCTTCGGTCGCACGATATCGCGCAGCGTGCCGTCGACGCGAAAGCGCACTAGCGAATACGTTTCGAACGCCTCGATGTGGATATCGGACGCGCCATCGCGCGCGGCCTGTGTCAGAAGCGCGTTAATCATGCGGATGATCGGTGCGTCGTCTTCGGTTTCGAGCAGGTCCTCGACGTCAGGGACTTCCTGCATCATTCGCGTGATATCGAATTCACCTTCGATGTCACCGACGATCTGTTGCGCCGAGCCGCCTTGGTCGCCGTATGTCTGCGAGATCGCCGCGACCAGCTTGCCCGGCTCAACCACGATAGGTTTGACCTTGCCCGGAAAGACGCGAATGACTTCGTTCAGCGCCGCAAGCGGCGTCGCATCGCTGATCCACACTTCGGCGTCGCGCTCGCTCTTCGGCACCAGCAGAATCGCGTTGTCGCGTGCGAACGCGTAAGGCACCAACCTGTTCGCGGTAATCATGGCGTGACGATGATCGGATCGAATCCCATCGACTTCAACTTGGCGATTGCATCGGCCATCGTCTGCGTCGCCGGATCGACGTTAACGCGCACACGTACGACGTCCTTGCCTTTGTTGCTTACGCTTTCCCAGTACGCGTCCATGCCAGCGGCACGCAACTGCCGCTGCAGATCGCGGCCGCGTGCGATGTCGTTGACGGCGGCCACTTGAAGTAACTGCGAGGACCCGGGCTGTGCGGTCGAACGCTGCGTCGACGGCTCGCTATCACGGCCTGCGACTGCAGCGGAGGGAGGCGCTGCTGCGACTGAGACGGGCGGTGGCGTGCGCGCGGGCGTCGGAGCGGGTGCAGCTGTTGGAGGAGAGGTCAGCGTCGGAGTCGGCACGGGCGGAGGTGGTGCAGGCGCAGCCGAAACCGGAGCGGGCGGCGGAGGAGTTGGTGGAGGCGCACGCTCGGCCGGCCGTATCGGAGCCGCAGCGGACGGTGGCACAGGCCACGGCTCAGTGCGGACCACCGGCGCCGGCAGTGGTGTTTCGACAACAGGTGGAGCAACAACCGCGGGTGCAACCACCAGCGGTGCAACAACTGGCGCGGGCGCCGTCGTTACGGGCGCGCTCGGCGGCGGCGCAGGCCGCGTCGCGGGTTCAACCGGAGGAGCGACATCGACGATCGGCGCTGGCGGATCAGAGCGCTCTGTGCGCGCACCAAGTCCGGCTTCGGGGGAGCGTGGCACGGGGGCCGGCTCGGCACCCGGTGCTGGAGCGGGCGCGCCGGCTGCGGGCGCAGACGGGCCTTCTTGCGAGCGTCGCAGCGACGGCGGGACCACCGGCGACGCGGGCAGCTGCCGGCCCTGCAAATCGCGGAAGATCAAATTCTCGGGCAACAGTCCGGCTGCGACTTGGCCGCGAATGTAGTCGTAGCGATCGAGCGCCAGCGCGTTCGAGGTGCTTTCGTCCCGCACAACATACGGTCGAAGGAACACAAGCAGATTCGTCTTACGGCGGCCGCGATTTTCGTAGCGGAACAATCCACCTACCACAGGAATATCGCCCAGCACCGGCACCTGGCTCTTGCTGTTATCGGTGCGATCCTCGATCAGCCCGCCAAGCACGACGATATTGCCGTCCTCGACCAGCACGCTCGATTCGAAGCTGCGCTTGTTGGTAATGATGCCGCCCTGCGCCGCAGTCAGGGTGTTTTGTATCGACGACAGCTCCTGATAAATCGCGAGCCGCACAACACCGCCTTCCGAAATCTGCGGCTTCACACGCAATTGCAGCCCGATGTCGCGCCGCTCGAAAGTCTGGAACGGATTGACACCTGCACCTTGGCCCGCGCCCTGCGCGAACGACCCGGTAATCAATGGAATGTTCTGGCCGACCAGGAACTTGGCTTCTTCGTTATCGAGCGTCTGGATCGTCGGCGTTGACAGAATGTTCGCGTCGGCGGTCGTCGCGAGCGCGCGCGCCAGGAATGCCAGATTGATGACCTCGCCAACGCCGGGAATATTGACGCGGCCGCGCACCAGGCCAACGTTCAGACCTTGCCCGAGTGAAGCAATGTTTTGGG
>DATLMT010000030.1:0-5685 GCA_035537135.1 Burkholderiaceae bacterium
AAAGATAAAATTTGCGTAAACGCAAGGAGGAACAATGAAAACGACCGCACTCTTTACGATACTGACAGTTGTGTTGCTGAGCGGATGCGCAGCGACCGTCAACAAATCGTCGCGTCCGGACGCGCCCCCGCTGCGTGTGGCTGCCGAGTCATCAAAAGCAGTCACAATCAACATCACCGGAAGCAAGGTCGCGACGGCGTCGAACGATTGGGAGCAACTGAAAGGGGAGTGGCGCTCTGCTATGAAAGCAGCGACAGCCGCGGCCGGTATTCAGTATTCGGAGCAGGACGGTAACCCGCGGCCGACCGGCCAGCCCGGCACGCTGGTCGTCGTTGACGTTAACGATTATCGATACTTGTCGCCGGGTGCGCGCTACGGCTTTGGCGTGATGACGGGCAATGCGTATGTCGACTCGAAGGTCCGCTTCATGGATCTGAAGAGCGGAGCAAGCTATGGCGAGCGTGTCTACAACACGTCATCCTCCGCATGGCAGGGAATTTTTTCCGCGATGACCGCCAAACAGATCGAAGCGATCTGCAAAGAGATCGTTACTGAAATCACTGCACGACCTTAGTTCCCTATTTGAACGCGCGATTCGCGTCGGGCTCTTCCTGCTTGCCGGGCGCGCTGAACGCGTCACCCGCGTTCGGTGACTTGCCGTAATCAGTTTGCTCGATGTCGATCCTGACCTTGTCCGGATCGAATTGAATCGGCTTGTCGAGAAACATCGATACCAGACCGGGCCACGCAATCACGATCACGACCATGATGATCTGCAGGCCGACCCACGGTAGCGCCCCCCAGTAGATGTCGGAACTTTTCACGTCCTTCGATGCGATGCCGCGCAGATAAAACAGCGCAAAGCCGAACGGCGGATGCATGAACGACGTTTGCATGTTCACGCAAAGCAGTACGCCGAACCAGATCAAGTCGATGCCGAGCTTGTCTGCTACCGGCGCCAACAGCGGAATGATGATGAATGCGATCTCAAAAAAATCCAGGAAAAATGCAAGGAAGAACACGAAGATGTTGACCGCGATCAGAAATCCGGTCTGGCCGCCGGGCAGTCCGGACAGCATGTGCTCGATCCACACGTTGCCGTCGACGCCCTGAAACACCAGCGAGAAAATGCGCGAGCCGATAAGGATGAACACCACCATCGCGGTCAGCCGCATCGTCGATTCCATCGCCTGCCGCACAAGGGGCCACGTCAGCCGGCGATGCAGGGCCGCGAGCACGATAGCCCCGATGGCCCCAAGCGCGCCCGCCTCGGTCGGAGTTGCGATGCCGGCGAAGATCGTGCCGAGCACCAGGAAGATCAGCACGATCGACGGCACCATCCCCCACAGCACGCGCCGCCACAGCGCCCATCCATGCAGCGTGCGCGCTTCCGGCGGCAACGCCGGGACCAGCTTCGGCCGAAACAGCGCAACCATCGCGATGAACGCGAGGAAGATCAACACCTGCACGATCGATGGGCCGATTGCGCCCTTGTACATATCGCCGACCGAGCGGCCGAGCTGATCGGCGAGTACGACCAGCACCAACGACGGCGGAATCAACTGCGTGATCGTTCCCGAAGCAGCGATCACGCCGGTCGCCAGGCGCGGGTTGTAGCCGTAACGCAGCATGATCGGCAGCGCGATGACGCCCATCGCAATCACTGAAGCTGCCACCGTGCCGGTGATCGCCCCCAAAATCGCTCCAACGACGACCACTGCGTATGCGAGCCCGCCGGGCACCGGTCCGAACAGCTGGCCGGTGCCTTCGAGCAGGTCTTCAGCCAGTCCACATCGCTCGAGAATCGCACCCATGAAGGTGAAGAACGGAATCGCGAGCAGCAATTCGTTCTGCAGCGTGTTGAAAATCGCCAGCGGTATGTTGGCCAGAAACTGCGCCGGAAAAAATCCGAGATAAATGGCGAGGAAGCCGAACGCCAAACCCAATGCCGCCAACGAAAACGCAACCGGAAAGCCGATCAACATGACGCAGACAAGCCCCGCGAACATCAGCGGCGCCATTACCTGCATTGTCATCTCGGCACCGTCCAACCCGCCGCCGGTGCCGCCAAGCGAGAGCACCGGGTGGGCCGGCCTGGCGCGGTCATTGCAGCGGCCTCTCGTAGTGCGTGTCCATCTGCAGCTCGCCGCGCAAGTAAGCGACGCGCTTAATGATCTCAGCCGCGCCCTGCAGTGCCAGCAAAGCAAATCCGAGCGGCAGAATGACTTTGAATGGCCAGCGTATTAACCCGCCAGCATTGCTCGACATTTCGTTGGAGACGTACGAGTCGACGACGAACGGCCACGACAGGTAGACCATCAGCAGGGTCATCGGCAGCAGGAATAGCGCGAGCCCGATTAGATCGATGGTCGCCTTGGTGCGCGGGCTGCGCCCGCCGTAGACGATGTCGACGCGTACGTGCTCATTGACGCGCAGCACTTTGGCGGTGCCGAACATCACGATCCCGGCGAACATGTACCACTGCAGCTCCAGCCATGCGTTCGAGCCAATCGCGAACGCATAACGAATCGCTGCATTGATTCCGCTGACCAAGCACGCAAGCAATACGAGATAAGCGGCGAGTATCGCCAGGCGGTCGTTTAAAGCGTCGATCCAGCGCGTGAACTTGAGCAGCCCCAGCACTTCGATCGCCTCCCGATCTTAATTTTCGGCGATCTTACTGAAACAGGTGCATTTGAGAAGGTCGGGGCCGATATTCGGTCGTTATTTCTTGCGCTGCGCCAGGCACTGCCGCCAGACAGCGACCTGAGCGTGGACTCGCTGCGGCGCGGTACCGCCGGGATGGTTTCGAGCCGCGACCGATCCATCGATCGACAGCACGTCGAAAACATCATCGGCGATAGCCGGCGAATACTCCTGTAGCTCCGACAACGGCATCGCGGACAGTGCAATGTTGCGCGCCGCTGCCGATTTCACCGCGCGTGCCACCGCTTCGTGCGCGTTGCGAAACGCAACGCCTTTGCGCACCAGGTAGTCGGCCAGATCTGTCGCCGTGGAGTAACCCTCCTCAGCGGCGCGTCGCATTGCGTCGGCATCGACCTCGATGCCGGGCAGCATCTCGGACAACGCGCGCAGCGTGTCGACCACCGTATCGACCGTATCGAACAGCGGCTCTTTGTCCTCTTGATTATCTTTGTTGTACGCGAGTGGCTGGCTCTTCATCAGCGTCAACAAAGCGACGAGATGACCGACGACACGCGCGCTCTTGCCGCGCGCCAGCTCAGCAACATCGGGGTTCTTCTTCTGCGGCATGATCGAAGAGCCGGTGGTGTAGCGGTCGGGCAACCGAACGAATGCAAGCGGGCCGATCCACAGCACGAGCTCCTCAGCCAGTCGCGAAATATGCGTCATTACCAGCGCAGCGGCAGCACAAAACTCGATTGCAAAATCGCGATCGCTGACGGCGTCGAGCGAATTGTCGGCAATTGAATCGAAGCCCAGTTTTTGCGCGACCCAGGCGCGATTAATTGGATACGTCGTACCTGCCAGTGCCGCGGCCCCCAGCGGCAGGCAATTGACCCGCTTGCGGGCATCGAGCAGGCGCGCATGGTCGCGCTCAAACATCTCTGCATACGCAAGCAGATGATGACCGAACGTGACGGGCTGCGCGACCTGCATGTGAGTGAAACCGGGCATGATCGTTGAAGCGTGACGCTCGGCGAGCTCAATCAGGGCGTGCTGCAGTCCGTCTATCCGGCACAGAATGTGATCAATTTCGCCGCGCAGCCAAAGCCGCGTGTCGGTCGCGACCTGGTCATTGCGCGAGCGGCCGGTATGCAGACGCTTACCGGCGTCGCCGATCAGATCGGTCAAACGCTTTTCGATATTCAAGTGAACGTCTTCGAGCTCGATGCTCCAGTTGAACCGATCGCGCTCGATCTCTTCCCGGATCTGCCGCAGCCCGCGCTCGATGTCCGCAAGCTCCGCCGCGCCGATGATGTCGCACTCGTGCAGCATTGCCGCGTGCGCCAGCGATCCCTCGATGTCTGCAAACGCAAGCCGGCGATCGAATCCGACCGACGCCGTATAGCGCAGCACGAAGTCCGCCACCGGTTCGTCGAATCGACCGGACCATGCACTGCTTTTCTTCGCTAGCGGATCGTCGTTGTTTGCAGAATGCTCTGACATAATCGTTTGAGCGCGACCAAGGAAGTGAAGGTCGTCAAACACAAGAGAGGGTGAGTATAAGTTCGTGAAGCCGTCACCTCGGCCACTTCCCTCACTTAAAGGACCACTCGCCCGCGCCGAGACGGCGGTGCCGACTCCGCGGCGCGTCATTCCCGACGGCTGCAACATGGGCGTGCTGCTGCGCGTGATCGGTACCGTCGTGGCATTGGCGCTGATGGCGGCGATCGGCGAGTCGACCTCGTTGGCCGATGCAGTAGCAGCGCTGTTGCGATTGATGTCGTTCGTCGCACCGAGCACCTTGCTGACGCTAATGGGCTGGTGCGCAGCCCGGCGCGCGCTGTCGTCGCTGGATGTAACCGCTCAGCGCGGTATTTCCTGCCTAATTCCGGCGATTGTTGCGGTGGCAGTGGCTTTGCTGTTCCAGATCCCTGGCGGCGAATGGACGGCACTTGCTCATGGCGCGGTGGGTTTCGCGTTGGGCGCCGGTTTTCAGCACTATTCCGAGCTGCGCGAGCGTGCTTTTTCGCCGGCAGTGATCGAGGCCAAGTACCAGGCGCTGCAGTCGCGTATCCGCCCGCATTTTCTGTTTAACAGCCTCAATGCGGTGCTTTCAGTGGTTAGAACTGAGCCGCAAAAGGCCGAGCGCATGCTCGAATCTATCGCCGAATTGTTTCGCGCGGTGATGGCGGATACACGCAAATTGGTGCCGCTCGCCGACGAGATCGAACTGTGCCGCAATTACGTAGAAATTGAGCAGACTCGGCTCGGGAATAGGTTGGCTGTTGACTGGCAAATCGGGGCATACCACCCCCGGGCAAAAATGCCACAGTTACTGCTGCAACCAGTGATTGAGAACGCGATTCGCTATGGCGCCGAGAAAACAGCGGGCCGTGCCGACATCGTGGTCAGAGTCAGGCAAAACGGTTTCGTACTCGAGATTTTTGTCAGCAATCCGATTGCGCGCGAGCGTCCAGAGCGCGAGGGCAATCAGATCGGTCTGGCGAACATACGCGGCCGACTGGCTTTGATTTACGACCTGGAAGCGAAGATCGAGACGCAGGTAAGGCGCGAACGGTTTGAACTGACGATGACGATACCGGTCGAGCGGCGGGCCTGAGTTTCAGCAAGGCGGGGCAGTGATGGGGCAAGAGATTGGACAAGGTAAGACGATGCTGAACGTGATGATCGTCGATGACGAACCCCCCGCGCGTGCGCGTCTGGGACAGGTATTGCGCGACTGTTCCGAACAGGTCTCGCTGAAGTTGGTGGGCGAGGCGGACGGTGGCATCCAAGGCCTGGAAGAAGCCGATCGTCTGCATCCGGACGTCATCCTTCTCGACGTGCACATGCCGGACATGAACGGCATCGAAGTGGCGCGTCATCTAGCGCAAAGAGACAACCCGCCGGCAGTGATTTTCGTCACTGCCTACGACGAGCACGCGCTCGACGCATTCGAGGTGCAGGCGCTCGATTACCTGATGAAGCCAGTGCGGGCGGAGCGGCTCGTTGCTGCACTCTCGCGCGCCGAGCGCTTCC
>DATLMT010000031.1:0-9019 GCA_035537135.1 Burkholderiaceae bacterium
TTAATCGAGCGCGTGTGCACATGGCGGCGGTTGGGCATGCGTGCGAAAGACGACTGCGAAGGAACAACAGCGCGCTACATCTGTTGCGGTAGATGCGGGCAATGAATCTAACACAGGCCGCCACTTCCACGCACCATCGGTGGACGCAGCAGCGGCGATTATTCAGTGTCTGTACGGTCGCGCAAGACCTGATAAATCGAGTCGGGGGAGAAGCCTCGCGACTGTAAGAACCGCGCCTGTTTGGCGCGCTCCACGGCAGAATTGGGGGGCGTAGAAAAACGCTTCGACCTCACTTCTCGCGCGCGCGCCGTTTCGCTACCCGCCAGATTAGCCAACGCCGCCGCGCTGAGGTCTGCGGATACTCCAAAGCGCCGTAGATCGTAGCGAATGCGCGCATCGCCAAAGCGTTGCGAACGGCTGCGTGCGACCGCAGCAGCAAAGCGCTCGTCGGACAGAAGCCCGCTACGACTTAACTCGCCTAGTACTTGCTCGAGCTCCTCGGGATCGTCACCCACATGACGCGCGAGCTTGCGAGACAGCTCGGCGCGGCTGTGATCACGCCGTGCAAGCAAGCCAATCGCCCGGCTTAGCAGGCTCTTCGTCGCCCGGGCGCGCTTGGCTTCGGCTTGCGTCGCGGCCTACTCCGCAGTGACGGCTACACCCCGCACCGAAACGCCCTTGTTCTCGCGAATTCTGTTCTCGATCTCGAGCGCCATTTCGGGGTGCGCACGCAAAAACTCGCGCGCGTTGTCTTTGCCCTGGCCAATGCGATCGCCGTTGTAGCTGTACCAGGCACCGGATTTTTCTACGATGTTCAACTCGGCACCAAGATCGACGATCTCACCTTGGCGTGAAATGCCTTCGCCATAAAGAATATCGAAGTTAGCCTGCTTAAACGGCGGTGCAACCTTGTTCTTGACGACCTTGACCTTGGTTTCCGAGCCGATCACCTCGTCGCCCTTCTTGATCGAGCCGATTCTGCGAATGTCGAGCCGCACCGAGGCGTAAAACTTCAGCGCGTTGCCGCCGGTAGTGGTCTCCGGGCTGCCGAACATCACGCCTATCTTCATGCGGATCTGATTGATAAAGATCACCATGCAGTTGGTGCGATTTATATTGGCCGTCAGTTTGCGCAGCGCCTGCGACATCAGCCGCGCCTGCAGTCCGGGCAGCGAATCGCCCATTTCACCTTCGATCTCCGCCTTCGGAGTCAGGGCCGCAACCGAGTCGATAACGATCAGATCCACCGAGCCTGAGCGCACCAGCGCATCGGTAATTTCAAGGGCCTGCTCTCCCGTATCCGGCTGCGAGATCAGCAAGTCCTGCAGATTGACCCCGAGCTTCTGCGCATACTGGACGTCGAGCGCGTGCTCGGCGTCGATAAACGCGCAGGTGCCCCCGATCTTCTGCATCTCGGCGATCACTTGCAGCGTCAATGTGGTCTTGCCGGACGACTCGGGCCCGTAGACCTCGATCACACGACCGCGCGGCAACCCACCAATGCCCAGTGCGATATCAAGCCCGAGCGAGCCGGTCGATACAACCTCGATGTCGTCGGCGACTTCGCCATCCGCCATTCGCATAATCGAGCCCTTGCCGAACTGCTTCTCGATCTGGGCCAGCGCGGCGGCCAACGCCTTTTGCCGCTCCTTGCTATCCGCCACTAAACCGCTCCTTCCATCATCCATCGCCCGCCTCCGCTGCCTTCGATTGACCGACCATGCTGTAAATAATCACAGCGCACTGTAAATACATACAGTACGAAAAGTCAACCGATTTCTGGCGCCTCGGCGGTGTCCAGTTGCACATTTGCCGATGAGCATAACAATCGAATTGCGCCAATCATCATTCGGGCGGTCGAGCGATCGTTTGCCCGAGACCTACTGCTCCGGCATAATGTTTTGCTCTTCATTTGGGTCGTTAGCTCAGTCGGTAGAGCAGCGGACTTTTAATCCGTTGGTCGGCAGTTCGAGCCTGCCACGACCTACCAAACTTAAAACTGGCTCGAAGTTCTTTGTAACCCCTCGACAAACCAACGCGTTTCGAGTAGTCTTCCGGCCGCATTCGCTTCAAGTCCAGTACCCTCGACTCGTCCTACCTCATCGCTAGCTGTTGTTGCTTGATGGTCTTGGCAGTTCCCCCGGTTACGTTGCTTGATCCGCTTGCATGCGTGGAGCGTCATGTCGACGCGCGCGCGATTTTTTAGGAACGTAATTAAAATGGCTAGTGGCAAAGTGAAGTGGTTTAACGAGTCCAAGGGTTTTGGCTTCATTACCCCGGACGGCGGCGGCGCCGATCTGTTCGCGCATTACAGCGAGATCGTCGGCTCAGGCTTTAAGACATTGACCGAAAATCAGCAGGTCGAGTTCGTGGTCAAGCAGGGTCCAAAGGGTCCGCAGGCCTCGCAAATCAGGCCGATGTAATTTCGGAGCCTCAATTAAACCGCGGCATGCCGCGGTTTTTTTTCGGCTGCCAGCCGGGGACGATTTTCAGATCAAGCACCAGTCCCCACATACGCTCGCTGGCGAAACCACTTGGTGGCGATCCACTTTTCGCCGCTGCCGACCGGGCTGCCGCCATGCAGCGTGCGTACATCGAGTGCGCCGCCCTCGTCGCAGTAAGCGAAATACACCGCGTGGCCTTTGCGTGGTAGCACGTCGAGTCCGATCTCGGGAAACACGGTGGCGCCGCCGCGAGTCACGTCGTTCAAATACATGATCAAGGTTGCAATGCGCTGGCCGCCTTGCGCAAGCACCTCGTTGTTGCCGGGGTGCGCGGGGTCGAAGTAGTCATAGTGCGGCTTGTACTCGCCGCCCGGTTCATAGTGCAGCACCTGGATCGGCTCGCCCTGATCGATCGGACAATCGACCAGATCGGCAATACGGCGCTCGATTCGCTGCAGCAGCTCATTTTCGCCGCGCGTGAAGTAGGTTCCCGAACTCGTGCGGTGCGGATGAAAGTCGTACGCACCGGTACTGGCATTCACGACACTGGATCTTTGCAGCTTGTCACGCGACAGGCCGACCAGCGAATCACATTCGTCGTGTGACAACAGGTTGCCGAATAACACCACGCGCGGCGACTCGACGACGAAGAGCATCTCAACTTCGCGATCGGAAGTTTCGAGGCTGTTCGGCATCTCGGCGAGCTGGGTGCTCACGGGTATTGACGACGCACCAGTCCCGCGCGCTTCCGGCGCGCTACGGCCGGCGCGTCCAAGCGTTGCGTCGACCGGCGAAGGCGGCGCATCTTGCCCCGACAGTTCGCGCCACGCGGTATCGAGTACTGTCCCTGCGTAGTTCCCGTCGTACTTTGCAGCGAGCAACGCCTGCAACACGGCCTCGCGGGTTGACCCGCGCTCGTGCATTGTGCGCAGCCACGCCTGCAACGCCGAAGGAAGTTGATCAAGTCTCACGCGCCTGAAGTTTAGCTGCGGCGGCAGTATTCTTAGCCTCTGACAGGACTTGGAGATTCACATGCTGCAAAAAGTGGGATTGCCTTCTTTGGCGGAGGGCGCGTTGCTGAAGACCGAGGCTTACATCGGCGGCGAATGGCAGGCGGCGGCAACGCGCGCCCGCTTCGCAGTGCTGAATCCAGCCGATGGCGTCGAGATCGCAAAGGTAGCGAACTGCAAAGCTGCAGAGGCACAGCGCGCGGTGGATGCTGCGCGTGCAGCACTGCCGGGTTGGCGCGCGAAGACTGCGAAGGAGCGTGCAGCGGCGATGCGGCGCTGGTTCGAGCTAATCATCGCGCACCAGGAAGATCTCGCAAAGCTGATGACCGCCGAGCAAGGTAAGCCGATGACCGAGAGCCGCGGCGAAGTGGCCTACGGCGCGTCGTTCATAGAATGGTTTGCCGAGGAAGCGAAGCGCGTTTACGGGGACACGATTCCAACCACAGCCGACGACAAGCGCCTGCTGGTTTGGAAAGAGCCGATCGGCGTGTGCGCCGCGATCACACCATGGAATTTTCCGGTGGCGATGATTACGCGCAAGGTCGCTCCTGCCATTGCTGCGGGCTGCACCGTCGTCGTCAAACCCGCTGAGCAGACTCCGCTGTCGGCCCTCGCCGTCGCGGAGCTCGCGCATCGCGCCGGTTTTCCCGCTGGCGTGTTCAACGTCGTGCCTGCCGATGAATCAAATTCGATCGCGGTTGGGAAGACATGGTGCGAGTCGGACGTAGTCCGCAAGCTGTCATTCACCGGATCAACGGCCGTTGGCCGCATCCTTATGCAGCAGAGCGCCCCGACGCTGAAAAAACTTTCGCTCGAGCTCGGAGGTAACGCGCCTTTCATCGTGTTCGAAGACGCTGACATTGATGCCGCGGTAGAAGGCGCCGTCGCGTCGAAGTATCGAAACGCCGGCCAGACATGCGTTTGCACTAATCGCTTCTACGTGCACGAGAAGGTCTACGACGAGTTCGTCCAGAAGCTCGCAGCGAAAGCAGCACAGCTCAAAGTAGGCTCGGGGTTTGAAACCGGAGTGCAACAGGGTCCGCTGATTGATGCCAACGCGTTGAAGAAGGTCGAGCAGCACGTTGCTGACGCGACCAAGCACGGCGCGACCGTGGTGACCGGTGGCGCGCGCCACACACTTGGCGGAACGTTTTATCAACCGACGGTGCTTGCCAATGTCAATGCAAAGATGTTGCTGACGCGCGAAGAAACGTTCGGTCCGGTGGCGCCCGTGTTCAAGTTTTCTGCAGACAGCGAGGCGATTGCCGCGGCCAACGCCAGCGAGTACGGGCTCGCTGCGTATTTTTATTCGCGCGATGTTGCGCGCGTGTTCCGGGTGGCCGAGACGCTGGAGTACGGCATGGTCGCCGTCAACACCGGGCTGATGTCGAACGAGGTGTCCCCGTTCGGCGGGATCAAGCAATCCGGATTCGGGCGCGAGGGCTCCAAGTACGGCATCGAGGAGTACCTGGTCACCAAGTACGTATGTATCGGCGGGATCTCGCCGCTTATTTCTTTTCAGTGAGTAAGAGCTCGCGCGAGCGCTCGAGCTCGGCGCGCTGCGTTGCGTCGATCTCTGGGTACTCAAGCTGCATCTTCTCCAGCGCCTCGACGATCGCGCCGACCACGACCAGCCGCGCGAACCACTTGCTGTCCGCAGGCACCACGAACCAAGGGGCGCGCGGCGTAGCCTTCGCGCGAATCGCGGCCTCGTAGGCGTCCATGTACTCGTTCCAGTGGGCGCGCTCCTTGACGTCGGCCGCTGCGAACTTCCAGTTCTTCGACGGCTCATCGAGCCGCTCTAGGAACCGCTTCTTCTGCTCCTTGCGTGAGACGTGAAGAAAGATTTTCAGAACCGACGTGCCGTTGCGAACCAGGTAGTCCTCGATCGCCGCAATGTCGCGCAGCCGCTGATCGAAAATGTTCTTGCCGACTAACTCGGGCGGTAGCTTCTGGGCGCGCAGAATCTGCTGGTGCACTCTGACCACCAGCACCTCCTCGTAGTACGAACGATTGAAGATGCCGATGCGACCACGCTCAGGTAGATGCCGATAGCAGCGCCACATCCAATCGTGATCGAGCTCCTCCGATGAAGGCTGCTTGAATGACGTAACGTGCACGCCCTGCGGATTCACGCCGGTCATTACATGCTTGATCGTGCTGTCCTTGCCGGCGGCGTCCATCGCCTGAAAAATCAGCAGCAGCGAGCGCCGGTCCTGCGCATAGAGTTTGTCTTGTTCTGCAGCGAGCCACTGCACGCCGGTCGACAGGCGCTCAGCGGCTTCTTTCTTGTCGGCCTTCAGGCCGCGCGTGTCTGCAGGATCAATCTTCTTCAGGCGAAATTTCGAGCCATCGGTGACTCGATACGGGTCGATCCAGCCAGCCACCTGTTTTAGATTTTCCTTGTTCGACGCCATCTATTTCTGATCCTCGTCCTCGTTCGCGTGCGCGGGTAGCATAGCCAACCGGCCCCGGGAGAGACTGAAGAGGAGCAGATGGCGTACACAACGGAGAACATCAGGACCGTGGCCCTACTCGGCCACGGCGGCGCCGGCAAGACGACGCTCGCAGAAGCGTTGCTCGCCAAAACAGGTGCGATTCCGGCCGCCGGCAGTGTCGAAAAAGGTACGACGGTCAGCGACTTCGACCCGCTCGAGAAAAGCTTCCAGCATTCACTGCGCACGTCAGCGCTGCACCTCGACATGCCCAACGTGCGCGTGCATGTGCTCGACACACCGGGCTTTCCAGACTTCATTGGCCAGGCCATAGGCGCCCTTGACGCAGTCGAGACTGCGGCCATCGTTGTCAATGCGTCGACCGGCATCGAGATGATCACATCGCGCATGATGGAGTGGGCCGCCAAGCGCAAGTTGTGTCGGCTGATCATTGTCAATCGCATCGATGCCGAGAACGTCGATCTACCGAAGGTGCTGGAGGATTTGCGCAACACCTTCGGTAAGGAAGTGCTGCCTATTAATCTTCCCGCCGCGAATGCCAGCAAAGTGGTCGATTGCTTTTTCAATCCGTCAGGCGACGCCGATTTTTCTTCAGTCGCCGACGCGCATCAGGCCTTGATCGACCAGGTCATCGAGGTTGACGAAGATTTGATGGCACGGTATCTGGAGCAAGGCCAGGAAATTGAAGCCAACGAACTACATGCGCCGTTCGAGAAGGCGCTGCGCGAAGGTCACTTGATCCCGGTGTGCTTCGTTTCATCAAAGAACGGCGCGGGCATCGACGAATTGCTGAAGATTTTTGATCGTTTGCTGCCCAATCCGGCCGAGGGCAACCCGCCGTTGTTCTTCAAAGGTGATTTGGTTGACGGCAAAGGCGCCAATGAATTCCGTTCCGAGCCCAACCCGAATAAACACGTGCTAGCGCATGTGTTCAAGGTGGTCGTTGATCCGTACGTGGGCAAGCTCGGCGTGTTTCGCGTCCACCAAGGAACGATTACGAAAGACACGCAGTTGTACATCGGCAGTGGGCGCAAGCCGTTTAAGGTCGGACACTTGTTGATGCTGCAGGGCTCGAAAACAGTGGAGGTGCCGTCGGCGTCGCCCGGCGACATCGCGGCGGTGGCGAAGATCGACGAGATCGATTTCGATTGCGTGCTGCACGACTCGCACGACGAGGATCAGATTCACATGCGGCCGCTCGAATTTCCGACGCCGATGAGCGGGCTTGCCATACAGCCAAAGCGTCGTGGCGACGAGCAGCGTATTTCCGAAGTGCTGCACAAGATGATGGCTGAGGATCCAACGCTGGTGGTAGAACACGATGTGACGCTGAACGAAACGGTGTTGCGAGGATTAGGCGAGCTGCATCTGCGTTCCGCGCTCGAGCGCATGGCGTCGCAATACAAGATCGAAGTGCAGACGCGGCCTCCGCGCGTGCCATATCGGGAGACGATCGGCGCCCCGGCAGAAGGTCACGCCCGCCACAAGAAACAAACCGGCGGCGCTGGGCAATTCGGCGAAGTGTTTCTGCGCGTCGAGCCATTGGCGCGCGGCGCTGGTTTCGAATTTGTCGATCAGGTCAAGGGCGGCGTGATTCCGTACCAATTCATACCCGCCGTGCAGAAAGGCGTCGAATCGGTTCTTACAGCAGGGCCCGTTGCCGGCTACCCGATGCAAGATCTGCGAGTCACCGTTTACGATGGCAAGCACCATCCGGTCGACTCGAAAGAGATTGCATTCGTCTCGGCAGGCCGCAAGGCGTTTCTAGATGCACTGAACAAAGCGCGGCCGATCGTGCTCGAGCCGATCGTCACCGCGGAGATCGAAGCGCCGGAGTCGCACATCGGCGACATCACCGGTGACCTGTCGTCGCGCCGCGGCCATATCACCGGCACTCGTGGTCTTGCCGGCGCGATGACGGTCGAAGGCTTGGTGCCGCTGGCCGAGCTCGAGGGTTACTCGGCTCGGCTCAAGTCAATGACTCAAGGCCGCGGCGCGTGGACGATGTCGCTGTCGCACTACGAGCAGGCGCCGCCGAATGTCCAGCAGCAACTGGCGACCGAGCACAAGTCGAAAGGCAGGGTCGAAGAGGAAGAATGACCGGTCAAGTAGCCGGTGCGACGTGCCGTTCAACCTTCGGTTCCCGGATCGGCAGATTCACTAACGCGGCAGCAAGCGCCAGGAGCGCGTCCGCGTACCACATCCACAGATAGCTGCCGGCGCGATCCACGGCGATGCCGCCCAGATACGCACCGAAAAATGCGCCGATCTGATGCGTTAGCAGCGTCAGCCCGAACAGTGTTGCAAGGTATCGCACGCCAAACAGTTTGCCGACCACTCCCGCAGTCGGCGGGACGGTCGCAAGCCACGTCACGCCAAGCCCTATCGCGAAAATATAAAACGTCATCGCAGTTTTTGGCGCGGCCAGATAAATGAGAATCAGCACAGTGCGGGAGAGGTACATCCAGAACAGGATGTACTTGCTGCGATAACGATTGACCCACTGCCCGGCGACCAGACTGCCAGCAATGTTGGCGAGCCCGATCAACGCCAGCGACCAACTTGCAACCGACGCCGGCAAGCCGCACAGCCCGACTTCACTCGGCAAGTGAATTACCAGGAAGGCGATGTGAAAGCCGCAGGTAAAAAAACCTGCATGCAGCAACAAATAACTACGATCCTTAAAAGCATTTCCTACAGCGCGCTTTAGTCCACCGGAGGTCTCTGTCGCAGTGCGCGCCGCGGTCGCTTCGGGTGAGCGACGCAACATGCGGGTCAATGGCAATGCAGCCAACGTGAGTAACGCGAGCGACCACAGCGCCCCTGCCCAGCCAAACACGCTGATCAGCCTTTGTACAAGCGGAGCGAATACAAACTGACCAAACGAGCCGCCCGCGTTGATTACGCCAGACGCGGTGCCGCGCTTATTGGCAGGCACATGCTGAGCGGTGGCTCCTATGAGTACCGAAAAGCCCGCACCGCCTGCGCCGGCTGCGAACAGGATGCCCATCGTCAACATCAGGCCGAATGCGCTCGTGAGTAACGGCGTCAACGCGCAGCCAATAGCGAGCACAACGATGCTGCCCGCAAGCACCCGACCGGTGCCATA
>DATLMT010000032.1:0-7179 GCA_035537135.1 Burkholderiaceae bacterium
CCACGCGCAAGAGTCTGATCGACGGACTGGGACGCGCGCTGCGCGACGACGACGTGCGATCGATTGTGATTACGGGTACCGGCAAGGTGTTTTCCGGCGGCGCCGATATCAAGGAATTCAATACACCGGCCGCTGTGGCACAGCCAAGCCTGCTGCAGGTCATCGACAACGTCGAGGCTTCGGTAAAACCGGTAATCGCGGCCGTGAACGGCGTCTGCATGGGCGGCGGTCTGGAGCTCGCTCTCGGTTGTCACTATCGAATTGCGACACAGGACGCTGTGCTTGCCTTGCCTGAGGTAAAGATCGGTTTGCTGCCGGGCGCCGGCGGCACGCAGCGGCTACCACGTGCGGTCGGTGTCGACCAGGCGCTGCAGATGATCGTCAGCGGCGAGCCGATCGATGCGGGCACGGCGTTGAAGCATGACCTCGTCGCCCGCATCGTCCCGAACACATCGTTCGAAGGCGTGCTGCGGTATGCGCACGAGGTGGCTCGTAACAGTAAGCATCCAAAGCTGCGCGAGCGCGCTGCAACGCTGTCCGCGGGTCAAGATGCCAGTGCATTTTTTGAGGCTGCGCGCGCGCAAGCCGCGAAGCGCTCGCGCGGACCGGCACCGATGCGTTGCATTGACGCCGTCGAAGCCGCAGTCGAGCTGCCGTTCGAGCGCGGTCTCACGCGCGAGCGCGAGTTCTTTGTTGAGCTTATGCAGTCGAATGAATCGAAAGCACTCCGCCACGTGTTCTTCGCCGAGCGCGCAGCGTCAAAAATTCCCGACGTGCCCGACGACACGAAGACTCGTGCGATCAACAGAGCTGCCGTTGTCGGGTTTGGCACCATGGGCGGCGGCATCGCAATGAGCTTCGCCAACGCCGGCATTCCGGTCAC
Organism: Burkholderiaceae bacterium; assembly: GCA_035537135.1. GTDB lineage: Bacteria > Pseudomonadota > Gammaproteobacteria > Burkholderiales > Burkholderiaceae_F > JACCZX01. The sequence goes on from DATLMT010000032.1 coordinate 884, forward strand.
GGCCTTCGAGAAGGATAAGGCGGCACTTGATCGCGGACTGGCAATGTGCCGACGCAATTGGGAGGCCACCGCGAAGAAAGGCCGCCTGACGATGGATCAGGTCGAGCAGCGTGTCACTCTGCTCACGCCGACGCTGGACTTCAATGCACTCGGCAGCGCTGACATCGTGATCGAAGCGGCGTACGAAGACATGACCGTCAAGCAGGACGTTTTCAAGCGGCTCGATGCAGTCAGCAAGCAAGGCGCAATTCTGGCGACAAACACCTCGACCCTCGATGTCGATCAGATCGCTGCGGCCACGGCGCGCCCGCAGGACGTGATCGGCACGCACTTCTTCAGCCCGGCCAATGTGATGCGATTACTCGAGATCGTGCGCGCCAAGAAAACCAGCGACGATGTTTTAGCGACGGTGATGCAGCTTGCAAAGCGACTGAAGAAAGTGGGTGTCGTCTCGGGTGTCTGCGACGGGTTTATCGGAAACCGCATGCTGGAGCAGTACCTACGCCAGTCGATGTTTCTGGTCGATGAAGGTGCGTCGCCGCAGCAGGTCGACGCGGCGATGGTGCAGTTTGGGATGGCCATGGGGCCATTTGCCGTTGGAGACCTTGCAGGACTGGATATCGGCTATGCGATCCGCCAGCGCCGCTATGTCGAGAAGCCGCACGTCACGTACAGCCGCATCGGCGATCGCGTCGTAGAGCTGGGAAGACTTGGGCAGAAAACCGGCAAGGGCTGGTATCGCTACGAAGCAGGCGATCGAACCGCGAAGCCTGATGCGGCGATCGACGAGTTGGTGACGAAGTATCGCAACGAGATCGGCATGCAGCCGCGATCGATCATCGACCATGAGATCGTGCAGCGCTGTGTCTATGCGCTGGTCAACGAAGGCGCACGAATTCTTGAGGAAGGCATTGCGCTACGCGCCAGCGACATTGACGTCGTTTACCTGACCGGCTACGGGTTCCCGCCGGCAAAGGGCGGTCCGATGTTCTATGCGCAGAGCGTCGGACTCAAAAGTGTCGTCAATTCGATGCGGGCATTTGCGCAAAACGATCACGCCGACCCGAAGTTCTGGCAGCCTGCGAAGCTCTTGCTCGAGGCTTGTGAGAGCGGTCAATGGCCGCGGTAAGCGCTGCTGCATGTCGCTGAAGAAGCTTTTCGATCTGACAGGCCGCACCGCGCTCATTACCGGTGGCTCCCGCGGGCTGGGGTTGCAGATCGCCGAAGCGCTTGGCGAGATGGGCGCCCGGCTAATGCTTTCGGCGCGCAAGTCCGACGAATTGCAAGCTGCTGTCTCGAAGCTGGCTGCTTCGGGCATCGATGCCGCGTGGATCGCGGCCGACGCTGCGAATCCTGCCGACATTGCGCGGCTCGCCGGAGAATCCCGCGCGCAGCTCGGCGAGATCGACATCCTCGTCAACAACGCCGGTGCGACCTGGGGTGCTCCTGCCGAAGAGCATCCGCTTGAGGCATGGGACAAGGTGATGAATCTGAACGTGCGCGGAATTTTCCTGCTGACGCAGGCCATCGGACGCGCGTCGATGATTCCCCGTCGCACCGGACGCATCATTAACGTAGCGTCAATTGCGGGCTTGTCGGGCAATACACCTGGAACGATGAGCACGATCGCCTACAACACCAGCAAGGGCGCACTGGTGAATTTCACGCGCACACTGGCGGCGGAGTGGGGCAAGTATGCAATTACGGTCAACGCTTTGGCACCCGGATTTTTTCCGTCGAAGATGACGAAAGGCGTGATCAAGGAGTTCGGCGAGGACAAACTGGCGCGGTTGGCGCCACTGAATCGCCTTGGCGACGATGAAGACTTGAAAGGCGCGGCCCTGTTGTTCGCTTCGGATGCAGGAAAGCACATCAGCGGACAGATCCTGGCCGTCGATGGCGGCGCGACCGCGTATTAGGTAAGTCACGATGACAACAAACCGCCGCATCGTCCTCGCCAATCGCCCAAAGACGACGGCGACGACATCGAACTTCAGGCTTGAAGAAGTCCCGGTGCCGACACTGCAGCCGGGGCAGATCCTGGTTCGAAATCACTGGCTGTCGCTCGATCCGTACATGCGCGGCCGTATGAACGAGAGTCGGTCATACGTACCGCCGCAGCCGCTGGACGAAGTTATGCTCGGTGGCACTGCGGGCGAAGTGATTGAGTCGCGCAACCCTGCGTTTGCGGTCGGCAACAAAGTTGTCGGGTATCTTGGCTGGCAGGAGTACGCGGTGTCCGACGGCACGGGGCTCTTCAAGGTCGATACTCGGCACGTGCCGTTGTCCGCGTACCTCGGATCGGTCGGCATGCCCGGTGTGACCGCTTGGTACGGCCTAAATCGCATTATCGACCCACGCGATGGTCAGACGATCGTCGTTTCCGCCGCGAGCGGCGCAGTCGGCAGCGTGGTCGGACAGCTGGCGCGCATTCGCGGCCTGCGTGCCGTCGGATTCGCGGGTGGCGAGGAAAAATGCCGCTACGTCACCGAAGAGCTCGGCTTCGACGCTTGCATTGACTACAAATCGGAGAGCACGCACGAAGGTCTTAGCAAGCGCTTGAAGGAAGCCGCGCCGGACGGCGTCGATGGCTACTTCGAGAACGTCGGCGGCGCGGTGATGAACGCCGTATTGCCGCGCATGAACAATTACGGCCGCATTGCGTTGTGCGGGCTAATCGCCGGTTACGACGCGCAATCGATTCCGATTGAAAACCCAACGTGGTTCTTGATCAGCCGTCTCACCCTGCAGGGCTTCATTGTCAGTGAGCACATGGACGTATGGCCCGGCGCGCTGAAAGAGCTGGGCGAACACGTCGCTGCGGGGCGCATTAAGTATCGCGAGACGGTGGCGCGCGGGATCGAGAACGCCCCGCAGGCGTTTCTCGGGATGCTAAAAGGCGCGAATTTCGGCAAGCAGCTGGTCAAACTCGCGTGAACAACTTCGAAAACAAAGTTGCGGCAATCACCGGCGCAGCGAGCGGCCTGGGCCGTGAACTAGCCCGTCTGGCTGCGCGTCATCGCATGCGGCTAGCGCTGGCTGACGTGCGGCGTGATGCGCTGGACGTTGTAGTGAACGAGCTTAAGAGAACCGGCGCTGTTGTGATCTCCGATGTCGTCGACGTCGCGCAGCCGGCGCAGGTCCAGCGGTTTGCCGAACATTCGTTTAGCGCGTTCGGCAATGTCAACCTGCTGATCAACAATGCCGGCGTCGGAGGCGGTGGCTACGTTTGGGAAAACACAGCGCGCGACTGGCAATGGGTGATGGGCGTCAATCTAATGGGTGTTGTGCACGGCGTGCAGCACTTCGTTCCGCGAATGCTGCAGGCGAGCGAGCGTGGTGAGCCGGGACACGTTGTCAATACGGCGTCGGTGGCGGGCTGGCTAACGGCACCGCTAATGGGTGTCTACAACGTTTCGAAGCACGCCGTGGTCGCTCTGTCGGAGACGCTGCATCACGATCTTAGGCTTGCAAAGTCAGCGATTGGGGTGTCAGTGCTGTGCCCTGCGTTTGTTCCCACGGGCATAGCGCAGTCGCACAACTACCGGCCCGCCGAATTGCTTAACTCGGACGAACTGACCGCATCGCAGAGGGTCGCGCAGGCCGCATCCGAGAAGGCCGTCGCGAGTGGAAGGATCACGGCAGCACAGATCGCCCAGCTGACGTTCGACGCGGTCCGCGATAAGACTTTCTACGTGTTTACGCATCCAAAGATTTTGGCGTCATTGCGAGCACGCTTTGAGGCGGTGTTGAGTGGCGCGGCCCCGGCCGACCCCTACGAGGCGCGGCCGGCTGCCAGGCCGACTCTGCCCGGATAACTTCCGCCATGAAGTTCACTGCCTATCGCTTCTACGTCATTTTCGCGCTGGTCGCTGCATTGAGTACCGCGCTGGCGCGGGCTGTAGAGCAGGTGCCGGCCGGTGTAACGCGTGGACCCACCGTCGAAGGGATCACCGAGTATCGGCTCGCCAACGGCCTGCGTGTCGTGTTGTTTGCCGATCAGTCGAAGCCGACGGCAACTGTGAACATCACGTACTTGGTCGGCTCGCGCCACGAGAACTACGGCGAAACGGGCATGGCGCATCTGCTTGAGCACCTGATCTTCAAGGGCTCGAAGAATTTTCCTAAACCCGACGCCGAGTTCACGCGTCGCGGATTTCAAAACAACGGCAGCACCTGGCTTGATCGCACCAACTACTACTCGACGTTCCAGGCCAGCGATGACAACCTGAAGTGGGCCATCGATTGGGCAGCCGACGCGATGGTCAATTCCTTCATCGCGAAAAAGGATCTCGATTCAGAAATGACGGTTGTTCGGAACGAATTCGAAAGTGGCGAGAACGATCCGACGCGCGTGATGCTGACACGCATGCAGTCAATGCTGTACGACTGGCACAACTACGGCAACTCCACGATCGGCGCCCGCTCGGATATCGAGAATGTGCGCATCGCCAACTTGCAGGCGTTCTATCGGACGTATTACCAGCCCGATAACGCGGTGCTGATCGTCGCCGGCAAGTTCGATGAGCTAAAAACACTGCGCTGGATTGCGCAGGCCTTTGGGAAAATTCCAAAGCCGAAGCGGACTCTGCCTGCGTTCTGGACGGTCGAGCCGACGCACGACGGCGAGCGCTCTTTCACAGTACGGCGCCCCGGCGAAGTGCAGTTCGTGATGGTCGGCTATCGAGTGCCGTCGTCGTTGAGCCCGCAATCGCTAGCGGTCGGAATCGCGGCCGAGATGCTCGGCGACACCCCCAACGGCCGATTGCACGAAGCGCTGGTCACCACTGGCAAGGCTGCGCAAGTATTCAATTTCAACATCGACGTGCGGGAGCCGGGCTTTGTTCTGTTTGGTGCCGTTGTCAAGAAAGGCGAGGCACTCGATCCGGTCAGGCAGACGATGATCGATGTGATCGAAGGAAGCTGGGCCAGAACGCCTGCGAACGACGCCGAATTGAAGCGCCAGATCCAGAAACAGCGGACATCGTTCGACCGCGCACTCGCGGACCCGCAGGCATTTGGCGTCGGATTGTCTGAATACATCTCGCTTGGCGACTGGCGGCTGTTCTTCCTGCAGCGCGACCAGCTGGCGAAGCTGACGCCCAGCGATGTTGACACCGCAGCACGCAAGTATTTCGTGCGCGACAACCGCGTGGTCGGTTCGTACATTCCGGAAGACGCGCCGATGCGCGCCGAGATTCCCGCCGCGCCGAGCCCCGCGCAGCTGCTGGCAGATTACAAGCCATCCGCGAAGGGCGCGGTGTCGGAGGCGTTCGTTCCGTCGCAGGACAACATCGACAAGCGCACGCGCGTGCTGTCGTTCGGTGATCTGAACGTTGCGCTGTTGCCCAAGCAAAGCCGCGGCAGCACCGTTAACGTGCAGGCGCAGTTTCAGTGGGGCAGTGCGGAGTCGCTGAAAGACCGCACCGTCGAGGGCGAGCTTGCCGCGGCGATGCTCGCGCGCGGCACCGACAAGATGACGCGCCAGCAGATTGCTGATGAGATGACCCGCCTGCAGATGACCGGCGCGCTCACCGCGTTCCAGACCACGCGCGAAAACCTGCCCGATGCGCTTCGACTGCTGGCGCACGTCATGCGAGCGGCCAATTTTCCGGCGGGCGAGTACGAGCAGCTACAGCGCCAGGTCGCGACGTCTCTGCAGGCGCAGCTGGACAATCCGGAAGCAATCTCGCGCGACGCGCTTGCGACGCACTTCAACACGTATCCGCGGGGCGACCCGCGCCACTATCTGCCGCTGCGCGAGCGGATCGACACGGTGGCAAAAACGCCGCTCGATGCCACGCGCCGATTCCACGCCGACTTTTACGGAACCGCGCGTGGTGAAGTGGCCATTGTCGGCGACTTCGATGCCAAACAGATCGAAACGCTGGTCAACGAGTTGTTCACCGACTATCGATCTAAAGCGCCGTATGCACGACTCGATCGCGAGTATCGCGAGGTCAAGCCTGCACGCCTCGTGATCGACACTCCCGAAAAGGAAAACGCGTTCATCCGCGGACGCATCGATTTCCCCCTGCGTGACGACGACCCCGATGCCGCCGCCCTGGTGATCGCTAACGATATTTTCGGTGGCGGCTCGGGGCTCTCAAATCGAGTGATCGAGCGTTTGCGGCAGCGCGACGGCGTTAGCTACGGGGCCGGCACTGGCCTAACGCTTGGGTCGCGCTATCGAGTCGCGTCATGGACGCTCGGCGCGATCATGGCGCCACAAAACGTCGCCAAGGCGGAGCAAGCGCTGCGCGACGAGATCGAGCGTGCGCGCAAGGCAGGGTTTA
>DATLMT010000033.1:0-2505 GCA_035537135.1 Burkholderiaceae bacterium
TCCGGCTCGGACTTGAACGCGACGCAACGCAGCTGCTCGGCGCCGACTTGGTGCTGAGCTCCGATACGCCGATCAACGGCAACAGCGCGGCACACGCCAAGGCGGCGCAGTTGCAAGTCGCACAAACCGTTACGTTCCCGAGCATGGCAATCAGCGCAGCCGACGCGGACCGCAACTCGCTGGCTGCCGTCAAGGCGGTGTCGCCGGGGTATCCGCTGCGAGGCAATCTACGCGTCGCCGATGCGATCGGACAGGCGGACAAAATCACGCGCGACATTCCTGCGCGGGGCGAGGTGTGGGTCGACGGCCAATTGCTACAGGCGATCGGCGCCGCGCCCGGCGACCCGCTGAAGCTCGGTGAGAAAACTTTTCGCATCGGCAAGATCATTGCGATCGAGCCCGACCGCGGCACGCAGTTCATCAACTTTGCGCCGCGCGTGATGCTGAACATCGAGGACCTGGCGGCGACTCAGTTGATAGCTAACGGCAGCCGTGTGACATATCGCTTGCTGGTCGCCGGCGAGCGCCCCGCAATGCGAACGTATACGGAAGCGCTGCAGCAAGGCCTGCAACGCGGGCAGCGCATCGAGACGCTCGAGGGCGGACGGCCGGAAATGCAGCGCACAATCGATCGCGCCGAGCGGTTTCTTGCATTGGTCGCGTTGCTGGCCGCAATGATCGCCGCAGTGGCAGTGGCGGCCGCCGCACGTCGATTTTCGCTGCGGCATTTGGATTCGTGCGCGATGATGCGCTGCCTTGGACTCGCGCAGGCCGACATTTTCCGGCTGTTCGCGCTCGAGTTTGTCGTCGTGGGTCTGGCGGCATGCGTTGCCGGCATGGCGCTGGGCTACGCCACGCATTACGTGCTGCTGAAAGCGCTCGGTTCGCTGATTCAAACAACGCTACCGCAGCCTTCGCTGTTGCCGGGTTTGCAAGGGTTTGCATGCGGACTCGTTTTGCTGCTCGGATTTGCATTGCCTCCGCTGGTCCAGCTGCGACACGTTCCGCCGCTGCGCGTGCTGCGCAAAGACGTCGGGCTGCCGACCGGACGCGTCGCCCTCGGTTATCTCGTCGGGCTGATCGGCTTCCTGGCGCTGTTGATCTGGTCGTCCAACGATTTGAAGATTGGTAGCTTGACGGCCGGCGGTTTCGCCGGTGGTCTCGTGGTATTTGCGCTGATAGCGTGGGTGGTGCTGAAGCTGCTCGCGCCGTTGCGAGGGTTAACGGGCAAGCTCGGCATCTCGTGGCGATTCGCGATTGCCGCGGTGCAGAGGCGTCCGGTCGCAACAATCGTCCAGCTCGTTTCGCTCGCGGTCGGTTTGATGGCGCTGCTGCTGCTGACGGTCACGCGCACCGACCTGGTCGACGCGTGGCGCAAAGCAGCGCCGCCTGATGCGCCGAATCGCTTCATCATCAACATTCAACCCGATCAAGCCGCGGCGGTCGGCGCACAGTTGGAAGCTGCCGGTGTCGATGCGCCGCTGCACCCGATGATTCGTGGGCGGCTGATCGAAGTCAACGGCCGCAAGGTCGGGCCCGAATCGTTCACCGGCGATCGTGCGCAGCGCCTGGTCGATCGCGAATTCAATCTGTCGTATATGGCGGAAGCGCCGTCGCACAATCGTATTACCGCAGGCCGCTGGTTCGCTGACGGCTCGAACGAATTGTCGATCGAGGAAGGCATCGCAGAAACACTGGGCATCAAGATCGGCGACTCTTTGAAGTTCGACATTGCCGGGCAGCTTGTGACGGCGCGCGCAACGAGCTTGCGGAAGGTCAATTGGGACTCGATGCGCGCCAACTTTTTCGTCATCATGCCGCCGTCGTTGCTTAAAGATATGCCGGCGAGCTTCATCAGCGCATTTCATTTGCCTGCAGGGCAGGCCGGCGTTACCGGCGAGCTGCTGCAGCAGTTTCCGAATCTGACGGTGATCGACATGACGGCGGTGTTCCGGCAGGTGCAGGCGGTGATCGATCAGGTCGTTGCCGCGGTCGAGTTCCTGTTTGTGTTCACGCTCGCCGCCGGCGTGCTGGTGTTGTATGCAGCGCTCGCGTCAAGCCGCGACGAACGCGTGCGCGAAGCCGGATTGCTGCGAGCGCTCGGTGCGTCGCGGCGGCAGCTGTCACGGGCACAGATCGCGGAGATGCTTTGCGTCGGCGGTCTGGCGGGCTTGCTCGCGGCGATCGGTGCAAGTGCAGTGGGGTGGGCACTGGCGACCTATGGATTCGAGTTCGAGTACCGCTTCTCGCCCTGGGTATTCATCGCGGGCATTGCTGGAGGCTCCGCCGCGGCGCTGATCGGCGGCTGGTTCGGATTGCGTGGGGTTTTGACGACGCCGCCACTGGCAACACTGCGGGAAGCATAGGTCGATCGGGTACTGGCTTTGCTTGCCCATCAACTTTTCAGGGAGATCCGCAGATGGCCGAGCAACTCGATGAAGCGCAAGACATAGAAACTTCCAAACCCCTAGAGCAGCCAAAGCCGCCATTCAAGAAGCAGAAACA
>DATLMT010000034.1:0-4940 GCA_035537135.1 Burkholderiaceae bacterium
ATCTTTGCATGCGAGAAATGCGGCGTGCGGACCCCCAAAGCCGAACGGCACGCCGAACCGCTGAGAAGTGCCGACGACGATGTCGGCGTCCCACGCGCCAGGCGCTTCGAGCAGCGTCAATGCGAGCAGATCGGTCGCTACACAGAACAGCGCGCCCGCAGCGTGTGCATGGCCGACCAATGTGCGCATGTCGTGAATCAATCCGGTCGTCGACGGGTACTGCGCGAGCACGCCGAAGTAGTCGCCGCCTTTCATCAACTCCGGCACGAAGCCGACCTTGACATCGATGCCCAGCGGCTCGGCGCGCGTCTTGACGACTTCAATCGTTTGCGGATGACAATCGCCGGCGACCAGCAACACGTTGCTTTTGGCGCGCGCGCTGCGCTTTGCGAGCGTCATCGCCTCGGCCGCAGCGGTCGCCTCGTCGAGCAACGAAGAATTGGCGATGGCCATGCCGGTCAAGTCCGACACCATCGTCTGAAAATTGATCAGCGCTTCGAGGCGGCCCTGCGAGATCTCCGCCTGATACGGCGTGTAAGCGGTGTACCAGGCCGGATTCTCGAGGACGTTGCGCAAAATCACCTTAGGCGTGTGTGTGCCGTGGTACCCCTGCCCAATAAAGCTTCGAACCACCTCGTTCTTGGCGGCGATCGCGCGGATTCTCGCCAACGCTTCCTCTTCATTGAAAGCAGCCGGTAATGCCAGTCGATCATTCAGCTTGATGGTTGCCGGTACGATCGCATCGACCAGCTCATCCAGCGATGCTGCACCCACGACAGCAAGCATCTCGGCGATCTCGGAATCGTTGGGGCCGATGTGACGTGAATGAAAATCGTTGTGGGCTTCGAGTTCTGAAAGTGTCGACATGGGTTCTATTGCGTCAGGGATTCGCAGCCAACCTTGCGAAATCGAAATTCGATTCGGCGCATCGGATTGCCTCCAGAGATTTCGGCGCGCAGCAGATCACTCTCGCGCGTATACCGAATGCGCTGCGGGAAATCGTGTTCTGGATTGACGAACTCGGCATGGGTCGCCGAGGCATCGCTCATGCGGAAGCGCGTCGGCGGTCGCCCGGAAGGCTGTGCGACATAGTCGACTTGGCCGGCGGTGCGCTCGATGCGCAGAAACTCGAACTCGGTCCGATCGGGCCGCATGGTCTGGCTTACGCCGAGCATTCGCTCTGCTTTTGGCGCGACCCACAGTTCGTACGAAGAACGGCGGCTATCCGCATGTTCGCCCGCCCAGCAGCCGGCCATGAACACGGGCATTGCGGGCTGGCCGGCGGCCGGCAGCGAAATCATTGCAATCAAAAGCGCAACGCTACTTCGCAGCATCAACATTAGCGCGGTACTTTTCAGCACTCAACAAGCCATCCATCGGCTTCGCGCTTTTCATCTTGAAGATCCACGCGTCATACGGACCCGAGTTCAGCTTCTGCGGCTCGGCTTCGAGCGCGTCATTGAACGCGACCACTTCGCCGTCGACCGGTGCATAGATGTCGGACGCCGCCTTGACCGACTCGACCACGCCCGCCGTTTCACCGGCCTTCAAAGTCTGGCCCACCTTCACGTCGCCGACGAAGACAAGATCGCCCAGCATGTCCTGCGCGGCGTCAGTGATTCCGACCCATATCAATCCGTCTTCACCCTGCTTGACCCACTCATGAGTCGATGTGTATTTCAGTTGTTCGGGGAACTGCATAAATACTCCTTCGATTAAATCAGCGATTTGCCGTTGCGCACGAACGGCATCTTGACGACTTGGGCATTCAGCAATTTCCCACGCACGTCGACCTGGACACTATCGCCAACCTTGACCGCGCGCGGCACGCGCGCCATTGCGATGGACGTCTGCAGCGTCGGTGAAAACGTGCCGCTGGTTATCTCGCCTTCACCCGCGGCAGTGACGACCTTCTGATGCGAGCGTAAAACTCCACGCTCAAGGAGCTTTAAGCCGACCAACGCCTTGTTTGCACCGTTGCGTTCGAGGGCAGTGCGGCCAATGAATTCGCGCGGTGTCTTCAAATCGATGGTCCATGCAAGGCCGGCATCGAGCGGCGACACGGCTTCCTCCATGTCATTGCCATACAGATTCATGCCCGCCTCCAGCCGCAGCGTGTCGCGCGCACCAAGACCTGCCTCCGCCACGCCCGCGGCTCTAAGATCAGTCCACAGTCGCTCCGCATCGCGCGCAGGCACGATGACTTCGAAGCCGTCTTCGCCGGTGTAACCGGTGCGCGCAACGAACATGTCGCCAACTTCGACTGCGAAAAATGCGGCGAGTCCCTGGGTAGCCTCCAGCGTTGCCGGCCGCGCTTGCCAGAACTTCGAGCGTGCGTTCGGGCCTTGCACCGCGATAATCGCGAGGTCATTCCGCGGTGTGACCTGAACCTTGAAGCCCCGAGTTGCAGCAACCTGCCGCATCCACGTCACGTCTTTGTCGGCGGTCGACGCGTTGACTACGATACGAAACCAGTCGTCGCGCATGAAATAAACGATCAGATCGTCAATGACTCCGCCGGCGTCGTTCAACATGCACGAGTACAGCGCCTTCCCCGGCTTTGCCAGCTTGTCGACATTATTGGCAATCAGCACGCGCAGATATTCCCGAACATCCACGCCTGCAACATCCACCGGACGCATGTGAGAGACGTCGAACATCCCGGCGTCGCGGCGCACCGCGTGATGCTCCTCGATCTGTGACCCGTAGTTGAGTGGCATCTCCCAACCACCGAAGTCAACCAGCTTGGCGCCGGCAGCGGCGTGGATTTCGTACAGCGGAGTGCGGTTCAACGGCATGTGGCCCCGAAGCCAAGAGTCGCGACCCGGCAAATGCCGGTGCGCGCCCCTCTGTCCTTTTGCCTGAGAGTTTGCAAGCGCCATCAACCGGCCGCTCGCTGCACCTTCGGCGCCGTCAAGATTCGACGGTCTCTCCAGAGTCGCTCGCGCGATGCGGTTCTTGCACCTGAGCGATTACGGGCGTTGCGCCTTCGGCGGTGACTCGATACCAAATCGAATCACGCTCTCCCGCGTCGCGCTATGAGCGAAGGCGCAGCGTAGCAAACTACTGAACCCGGGCGGCGGGCAGCAGCCGCGGGAGCATCTCACGCGTGGTGAGGCAAATGCAGGCAGCAGGAGCGCGCCCCGAACACGACATCGCGCGCGTCGATGCCCAATGTCAAAGCGTTCGCAGAAACGCGACGAGATCGTTCTTCTCGTCCACCGATAGACCCATGCCGAAGCGCGTGTCGTAGAAGTCGACAGCCTCGCGCAGGTCTTTGGCCGACCCATTATGAAAGTACGGGGCTCGGGTGGCCAGTGCACGCAATATGGGCCCTTTGAACCTTCCGATGTCGCTCCACTTGCCGCTGATCAGTGCGCGTCCTGGATCGGTCGTCTGAATTGTCTCGCCAGTGGTTTTGTGGCGCAGCGTGTACAGAGGCATGTCCGGTGTGCGCCTTGACGCGTCCGCCAAACCGATATCGAGAGGCAGAGGCACCGAATGATTCCCGATGTTGGGCGAGTTATGGCACGTGGTGCAGGTGCCGGCAATGGTGGGGACGCCCAGTGCATCGTTAAGGCCTTTTACGTCGCGAATCTGGATAGGCTTCGAGTTGAACAGCGCCTGACCGCGCGTCACGGCCTTGCGCGCCGATGCGACACGATCCCGAAGTTGTGCATGGCCGATGCTTACGTCAGGCGCCGCGCTACCCCATGCGTCGTACATCGTCATCGCAGTGGGCGTGAACGGCGCCTGAGTACGATAATCGCCGACCAGCGTGTCGTTGATGCCGAAGTAAAACGTCTGCGTGGACAAAGCGACGACGCCGCTGCGCGCGCCCTGCGCTGTCAGGTAACCCACTTCTCTGTCGAAGATCTGCGCCGTAAAAAGGTCTGTCTGAAAATCGACGATCGCTTTACGTTGTGCCTCATTGATCGGCAACGGCGCCTCCGAGTGCCCGACGGTCGCACTATTCGATTGATTGCCCAGCGTGAAATGCAGCGTCGCGAAACAGTTGGTCGTACCCAGAACGCAGTCCACTCCGGCCGGATCAAGGATCGTTTCACGTCCGTCCCACATGACGGTGCTGAGAAAATCCATGTTCGCCGTGGGCAGTGGGCGCCGAAACAGCGACAGCTCCTTGGCACTGGCAAATCCATACGGATCATCCACGGCGGCCAGCTCGAATTCGGCGCCGGCCGGAATGCCGATGCCAACCCGGATTAGTGCCTTATTCAGCAGCATGCTGTACGCAATGCGGCGTGCTTCAAGTGTCGAAACGTCTGCTAGCGGCGAGTTCGAGCCATCGACCAAGCGAAAGATTGGATCGGTGCCGTTGGTTTTTTCAAAGCGCTCTTGCACGCCACGTGGTGTGATCGTCCAGCCTTCGCCTTGAATGTGGCAGCTTGAACAGCTACGACCGTTGATGCCGAGGTTCTGGAAAAACGGGCCCGTACGGTCAATGACCCCCGTCTTCGTGAAGGTGGCGGCGAAGCCGCTGTCGTTGACGGTCGGCACTAGATTCGGCACCGCTGGCAGCCCGCCATTGGGTGCGAACACGGTTAACGCGAAGTTGGCGGCGGCCTGCTCCAGCGCGGGATCCGCGAGTGTTGGCTCTGGCGCGGCGGCCGCCTGATCGTCCGATGAAGATCCCCCGCACGAGACCAGCAAAAGCATGCTCACAATCGTGACTGCGGTGCTACGCATTTGAACCCCCCTAGAAGACGGCCGGGGCCACTGTAGGTGTCAATGAACGGCGTCGCTGCCGCATTGGCCACACGCCGTTTGCAGAAAATTCCACTTAGCATGAGGTTCGAGCAACGGGCAGGCGTGCGCCATGTTCCCAGAACAGCCTGAAGTGTTGCGCCGCGCCTTTCGACGGCCAGTGTGCGGACGTGTTAAACGCTGCGCTAGCTGTCGACGAGAATTGGTCTCAGGTC
>DATLMT010000035.1:0-6415 GCA_035537135.1 Burkholderiaceae bacterium
TTCCGTCTACAACCCGCTCTGCCTCAGCTTCGGAAACATTTCGCTTTCTTCCTCTTCAACATGATGAGCGATTGCTTCGCTTAGCGACTTCACTTTCGCGTCGTAGTCATCGTCCTCGGGGGACATTTCTTCGATCTCTGCGATAAGCTGCTTAGCGTCTGCATGCTCTTCTTCGGCCTCATCAACTACTTCTGTCTCCTCGCCCAACGCCTGGCGTGCTGCCGGGTAAAAAATTTCCTCTTCAATCTGTGCGTGCACGGTCAGCTTTTCACAGATCTCCGCTGCCAGGCTCTCTTTGGCGTCCACATCGTCGCCGAGTTGTTCGTACTCGTTAAATAGCGCTTCGACTTCCCGGTGATCTTCCTGTAACAGTTCAATCGCGTCGTTTGCTTCGGCTGCCATGGGTTTTCCTCAGAATTGTGGGTGTTAACGCTTTCAGCGCTTCGGGCGGTGGCTCTCGACAATGCCGCTCGTTGAGCAAAGGATATGCCGGGCATACTTGCGATCGATCAAATGCCTCACCCACCTTTTCCCCAACTGCAGATCGCCAGCGATCAGCTGACAGTGCAGCTCTACGTGCCGGACGCTCGGCATGGTTTCTATCGGGGCACGCGATTTGACTGGTCTGGTGTCATTGCCGGCATAAAGTACCGGGGCCATCGGTATTACGAGCCCTGGTTTACTAAGTGCGACGACACGGTGTACGACTTCGTCGACAACGGCACAGACATCATTGCCGGCCGGCAGAGCGCGATCACGGGCCCCGCTGAAGAATTCCCGCAGCCGCAGGGGTTTGCAACGGCAAAACCAGGCGAAACGTTCGTCAAGCTGGGAGTCGGCGTCCTGCGTAGGACGTCGGCAGCGCCTTACAGCTGCTACGAATCCTACGAGATCGTTGACCCGGGCACATGGTTGATTCGCAGTACGGCGTCCTCGGTCGAGTACACGCAAGAGGTCAGCGATGCGCGCACGGGATGCGGCTATGTTTACCGCAAGGTCGTCAGCGCCCCATTCGGGCGTCCGGACCTGGTCATCGAGCATTCGCTGCACAACACAGGGGGGGTGCAGATAACAACCGAGCAGTACAACCACAACTTTCTGACCCTGGATGGAGCCTCTATCGGGCCTGACTTCGTGGTCACGCTGCCGTTCGAAATCAGGACGCCGGCGCAACATGGGAAGCTCGCGGCGCTGCACCGGAATCAGATTCACTTCGTTCAGGCATTGGCGCCGCGCGATGTCGTCAGTCTCCCCATCCACGGCTTCGGCAAAGTAGGGGATTACGATATCCGCGTTGATAATCGAAAAACAGGCGTTGGGGTACACGCCATAGGTAATCGGCCAATGACAAAGCTCGCGTTGTGGTCCATCCGTAGCGTGCTTTCAATGGAACCTTTCATCGACGTCAGCACCTCACCAGGTGGCCGAACGGACTGGACGACTACCTATACTCATGTCATCGCCCCGTGACCGCCTGCGTTAGCGATTGCAAGAATTAGGGTGCCGTTTAGGGGAATAAGGATAGGCCGGCTTCGCCGTAAACAATTATCTTGCGTCGCATTCGCCGTCGATCAAGCCGGCTAGGAGTTGGTTTGGATTTCGCTTATCCGCGGCCGCAGTTACGCCGCTCGCAGTGGACTTCGCTTAACGGTACGTGGCGATTTCGGTTCGATGATGATCGCGCGTTCACGCAGCCGTCGGACATCACCGATTGGCCATTGCAAATCATCGTGCCGTTCCCTCCGGAGTCGAACGCCAGCGGCATTGGTGATCGCGGATTCCACCGCGCCTGCTGGTACGAGCGAGATTTCGATCTGCCGGTTGCGGACGAGCGCGTGATTCTGCGCTTCGGCGCTGTCGACTATGCAGCGCGTGTGTGGGTCAATGGTCGTCTGGCGATGACGCACGAAGGTGGACATACGCCCTTTTGGACCGACATCTCTGGCCTGCTCAATGCATCCGGCAAGCAGACCGTGACGGTGTATGTCGAAGATGATCCACAGGATTTGAGCAAGCCGCGTGGCAAGCAGGATTGGCAGCTCGAGCCACATTCGATCTGGTATCCGCGCACGACGGGCATTTGGCAGACGGTGTGGCTGGAGCGGGTTGCACGCACCTATGTCGAGAAGATTCGCTGGACGCCGCACCTAGAAGCGTATGCGCTGCAATTTGAAGCGCGCGTGACCGGCGACCCATCGGATGACCTTTCGATGGAAGTGGTGCTGTGTCACGGCGAGCGATTGCTAGCAAAAGACCGCTATCTGGTCGTCAATCGCGAAGTCGATCGGATGATCGTGCTGTCGGATCCGGGTATCGACGATTTCCGCAACGAGCTGTTATGGAGCCCTGAGCGCCCGACGCTGCTCGATGCAAAGGTTCGCCTGTTGAAAGACGGCGAAGTCATCGACGAGTTCGATTCGTACACCGCACTTCGTTCGGTGCACATTCTTCGCGACCGCTTCATGTTGAACAGCCGGCCTTACATGCTGCGAATGGTGCTCGATCAGGGATACTGGCCTGACACTTTGCTGGCCGCCCCAAGCGACGCTGCAATTAGAAAAGATGTCGAGCTTGTCAAGGAAATGGGGTTCAATGGTGTACGCAAGCACCAAAAGATAGAAGATCCGCGCTACCTGTATTGGGCCGACAAGCTGGGTTTGTTGGTGTGGGAGGAGATGCCGTCGGCCTATCGGTTTACTCGCACGGCGATTAAGCGCACCGTGCGTGAATGGAGCGAAGCGATCGAGCGCGACTACAGCCATCCCTGCGTGTTCGTTTGGGTTCCATTTAACGAATCGTGGGGCGTACCTGACCTGACCGCGAAGCACTCGCATCGCCACGCCGTCGAGGCGCTTTATCACCTGACCCGAACACTTGATTCGACACGTCCTGTCATCGGCAACGATGGTTGGGAAAGTAGTGCGACCGACATCATCGGTATCCATGACTACGACGCGAACAGTGAACACATACGGCAGCGCTATGGACCCGAGATCAAACCTGAGCAACTGTTCGATCGCCGCCGCCCGGGCGGCCGCATTCTTACGCTGGACGGATATCCGCACCGCGGGCAGCCGATCATGCTGACCGAGTTTGGCGGTGTGGCATTTTCTGCCGACGGCAAAACGAACGGCGAGAAAACCTGGGGCTACACGATGGTCGACAGCGAAGCGGAGTTCATTGAACTGTTCAACGAGCTGTTGCACACCGTGATTCATACCGCGCTCTTCAGCGGCTTTTGCTACACGCAGTTCACCGACACGTTTCAGGAAGCCAATGGACTGCTGTATGCCGATCGGTCGCCTAAAGTTCCGTTGGAGTTGATCGCGGAGGCAACGTCAGCCTCGCCTACGCACGTACGAGGAGTCGTGTAGGTGCATCGTCTGCAGGTGTTGAAGCCCGACGGACGGTGCCTGACTCTCTATGCCAATCATCCGCTCGACGGCGGCGTCACCGCTCCTAGCCCGTTTGCGGAGCCGCTGAAAGCGAGCCCGCATCTGCGCTGGCATCCGTTGCGCGGCGAATGGGTGACCTACGCAGCGTACCGGCAGGATCGAACTTTCCTGCCGCCACCGCAGTACAACCCGTTGGCGGTGACGATTGACCCCGCGCAGCCCACCGAGATGCCTGACAGCAATTGGGATATCGCGGTGTTCGATAACCGTTTTCCGTCGCTGTTAAGTGCGCGCGATGTGGGCGTGCCCGAGTTGATCGTTCCGACTGCGCCCGCATCCGGCCAATGCGAAGTTGTAGTTTTCGGAAAAGACCAGACGCCACTCGGTTCGCAGCCGCTCGCGCATATCGAGCTGTTACTCGAAGTGCTTGCCGACCGCACCAATGTTCTTGGGAGGCGTGCCGACGTCAGTTATGTTCTTCCTTTCGAAAATAGGGGCGCGGAGGTTGGCGTCACGCTGCATCATCCGCACGGGCAAATTTATGCATACCCGGTTGTTCCACCCGTGCCGGCGCGCATGCAACAGATCGCCACAGAACACTTCGCTAAATCAGGTCGTGGGGTTCTAGACGCATTGATCGAAGCTGAACGCAGCGACGGCAGCCGCATGCTTTACGACGGCGCGCATGCAGTCGCGTTCGTACCCGTGTGCGCGCGCTACCCGTACGAGGTTTGGGTTGTGCCAGCGGAGCCGGTGCAGGACTTCACCAGGCTGTCGAGCCAGCAGCGTGCGGATTTGGCGCGGGCGTTGAAAACAGTGTTATTGAAATACGACGGACTATGGCAGCGCGCGTTTCCGTATGTAATGGCGTGGTATCAGGCGCCCACCGACGGCAAGCCACATCCCGAGGCGCATCTTCATGCACAATTTTTTCCACCGTATCGGATGCGCGATCGGTTGAAGTATTTGGCCGGCACAGAGATTGCCGCGGGATTTTTCGCGATGGATGCGCTGCCTGAAGACAAAGCGCGTGAGCTGCAGCAGATCGAAGTCGTCCTGCAGTGAAGTCTTTCGAAGAAGTATTCGGTCGCGCTCCGCAGGCGACCGGGCACGCGCCCGGTCGTGTCAATCTGCTCGGCGAGCACACCGACTACAACGACGGCTACGTGCTGCCGATTGCGATTCCGCAAAGAACGCATGTAGCGGTTGGCCGCAGCGCGACCGATATCTTCACCGTGCACGCGGCAAACCTCGATCGCACGGTGAACTTCAAATTCGAGCTGCCGCCGCAGGAGGGCTTCGCGACATATGTATTCGGCTGCCTGTTTCAGGCACGCGCCGAAGGATTCGAAGTGCCGCCGCTCGACATCCATCTGTCGTCGAACGTTCCGATGGGTGTGGGACTGTCGTCCAGTGCCGCACTCGAAGTGGCAACGCTGCGAGCGTTGCGAGCGTTATTGACTTTGCCGCTTGACGACATCCGCCTGGCCCAGATCGCGCAGCGCGCGGAGCTCCAGCACGCGGGCGTGCGGTGCGGAATCATGGATCAGATGGCTGCCAGTCTCGCGGATACCGAACAGGCGCTGTTTCTCGATACGCGAACGCTGCAAAGTCGCCTGGTCTCGCTTCCGCCGAGGTCTGCCGTTTTGGTGCTCGACTCGGGAATCAAGCGCGCGCTCGCGACCAGCTCATTCAATCAGCGCCGCGCCGAGTGCGAAGAAGCATCTAGGCTTCTCGGCGTGCGCGCGCTACGCGACGTCGAACTCGACGCGCTCCCGAAGATCAAGGCGCTCGACGAGCCGTGGCGCAGCCGCGCTCGCCATGTGGTAACAGAAAATGCGCGAGTATTGAAGGCTGTGCAGCACGCTACCCCCGTGGAGTTCGGCGTGTTGATGAATGAGTCGCACGCCAGCTTGCGCGATGACTTTGAAGTATCGGTGCCGGCGCTCGATCGATTGGTTGCGCTGCTACAAACTCACTCTGGGGTACATGGAGCGCGGCTGACAGGCGCAGGATTCGGCGGGGCGTGCGTTGCGCTCTGCGAAGCTCCGGACGTGACGCGGATTGCCGCGGACGTGCTAGACGACTATGCGCGCGAGGGCTTCAGCGGTGCGGTACTGGTACCGCCGCGATAACTACGCATCGCCGACTGCGTTAGCGGTATCGGTCGTACGCAGTGCAAGTGTCGTGATCTCCCGACGTTCATGCTGCGTGCGCAGGCGTTTAAATGCCGCCAACGCCTGGGCGACAACCTGATCCATGTTGTAGTACTTGTACGTCGCAAGGCGCCCGACGAACGTGACGTTGGTTTGCGCGTCGGCTTCTGCCTCGTAGCGCTTGTATAACGCGGCGTTTTCGCGCGTCGGCACCGGATAGTACGGATCACCTTCGGCGCGTGGATATTCGTAGACCACGGATGTGCTTGGGTGAATTTGCCCCGTGATGTGCTTGAACTCACTGATGCGCGTATAGCCGTAGTCGTTCGGATAGTTGACAGTGCCGACCGGCTGAAAGCGTTCGATCGGAAGCGTGACGTGCTCGAACTGCAAGCTGCGATACGGAAGTTTGCCGAATTTGAAATCGAAGAAAGCATCGACCGGCCCCGTGTAAATCATCCGCTTCCATGGAATCAGATCGACAATCTCGCGATAGTCCGTATTTAGCATGACCTTGATGTTCGGGTGGTTCAGCATAGCCTCGAACATTCGGGTGTAGCCGTACCGCGGCATCGCCTGGAACGTGTCTGTGAAATAACGTCCATCGCGATTAGTGCGAGTTGGCACGCGCGCAGTAACACCGGAGTCCAGCTCGGAAGGATCCATGCCCCACTGCTTGCGCGTGTAACCCCGGAAGAATTTGTTGTATAGATCGCGCCCGACCGCGTTGACAACGACATCTTCTGACGTCTTTATGTTGTCAACCTTCTCGGCGACGGATTCGAGAAACTGCGTCATCTCGAATGAGCTTAACTTCAGTCCATACAAATTATTGACGGTGTCGAGGTTGATGGGGATGGGAAC
>DATLMT010000036.1:0-6250 GCA_035537135.1 Burkholderiaceae bacterium
CAGGCAAATCGAGCAGTGCTTCGAATGACGCGATCTGATTCAACGTCAGATCATCGCCGTGTCGGTCGAGAAAGCGCGTGATGATCACGTCATTTTCGAGCAGTCCACGGCGGGCGCGTAAGCGCAGGCGCCTGCGCGCAAGGGGCAAGGTAGCGTCCACGCTCACACCGCCCGCCGCACCAGCAGCTCCCTGATCTTGCCGATCGCCAAGGTCGGATTCAGATTCTTCGGGCACACGTCGACGCAATTCATGATCGTATGGCAGCGGAACAGCCGATATGGATCGTTCAGGTTATCGAGTCGCTCGTTGGTCGCCTGATCGCGCGAATCGGCAATGAAGCGGTATGCCTGCAACAGACCGGCCGGCCCGACGAACTTATCCGGATTCCACCAGAACGACGGACATGCGGTCGAGCAACACGCGCACAAAATGCACTCGTACAGCCCGTTGAGCTCTTCACGCTCCGCGGGCGACTGCAGACGCTCCTTCTCGGGCGGCGGCGTGTCGTTGATCACGTATGGCTTGATCGATTCGTACTGCTTGAAAAACTGCGACATATCAACGATCAGGTCGCGAATCACCGGCAGCCCGGGTATCGGCCGCAGAACGATCGGCTCTTTCAGGTCACGCAGGTTGGTCACACAGGCAAGCCCATTCTTGCCGTTGATGTTCATCGGATCGGAGCCGCACACCCCCTCGCGGCAACTACGCCGAAGCGACAAACTATCGTCCACCTCGGCCTTGATGCGTAACAGGGCATCGAGCAGCATGCGGTCGGTTGGCTGCAACGTTACGTGCAGCGTCTGCATGCGCGGCTGACTGTCTTTGTCCGGGTCGTAGCGATAGATCTCGAACTGCACGGTTCGCGTCCCGGCTTCGGCCACCCCTGGGGTGGACAAGTCGGCTGTGATGCTCGAACTCATTTGTTTAATTCCTAAAACGTTCTGCGCTTTGGTTCAAACGTCTCGACGCTCAGCGGCTTCATGTTGACTGGTTTGTAGTCGAGCCGATTGCCATCCGAGTAATACAGCGAATGCTTCATCCAGTGCACGTCGTCTCGCTCCGGAAAATCGTCGCGCGCATGTGCGCCCCGACTTTCAGTGCGTGCCGCCGCGGAAGCGATGGTTGCCTTCGCCGTTTCGACGAGATTTTCCAGTTCAAGCGCCTCGATGCGTGCGGTGTTGAAAATTTTCGACTTGTCTTCAAACGAAACGTGTTTTGCGCGCTCTTCGAGCGCATCGATCATGCGCACGCCCTCTTGCAGCATTGCGCCGGTTCGGAACACTCCGCAATGCGACTGCATCGTTTTGCGAATGTCGTTCGCAACCGCCTGCACGCGCTCGCCGCCCGTCGAAGCATCGAGCGCAGCTAGACGCGACAGTGTCGACTGCCCGCCGTCTGCCGGAAAGCTTCTGTGACCTTCGTCGGCCATTTTCTGTTGAACGATGTGATTGCCGGCGGCGCGACCAAATACGAGCAGGTCAAGCAACGAATTAGTGCCCAGCCGGTTCGCGCCGTGCACGCTGACGCAGGCGCACTCGCCGATCGCATACAAGCCGTCGACAACGGCGTTTGGGTCGCCATCTTTGGGCGCCACCACCTGGCCGTGATAGTTGGTGGGGATGCCGCCCATTTGATAATGAATCGTCGGTACCACCGGAATAGGTTCGCGAATCGGGTCGACGTTGGCGAACTTGATCGCTATTTCGCGAATGGAAGGCAGGCGCTTCATTATCGTTTCGGCGCCGAGATGATCGAGCTTCAGCAGAACGTAATCCTTGTTCGGGCCACAGCCGCGGCCTTCCTTGATCTCCTGATCCATCGAACGCGAAACAAAATCACGCGGCGCGAGATCTTTCAGCGTCGGCGCGTAGCGTTCCATAAAGCGCTCGCCGTTGCAGTTGAGCAGAATGCCGCCCTCGCCGCGCACGCCCTCCGTGATCAACACACCGGCGCCGGCCACGCCAGTGGGATGAAATTGCCAGAACTCCATATCTTCGAGCGGCAGGCCGGCGCGCGTCGTCATTCCCATTCCGTCGCCCGTACAGATATAGGCATTGGTCGAAGCGTCCCATATGCGGCCGGCGCCGCCGGTCGCGAGCACCGTGACCTTTGATTCGAAAATCATCGGCTCGCCGGTTTCCATTTCAATTGCGATCACGCCGACCACGTCGCCGTCGGCATTTCGAATCAGATCGAGTGCCATCCACTCGACGAAAAATTGCGTGCGCGAAGCCACGTTGCGCTGATACAGCGTGTGCAGCATCGCGTGCCCGGTACGGTCCGCCGCCGCGCACGCACGCGGCACCGGTTTCTCGCCAAAGTGCGCCGAATGTCCCCCAAACGGGCGTTGGTAGATGGTGCCGTCGGGATTGCGATCGAACGGCATCCCGAAGTGCTCCAGCTCGTAGACGACGTGCGGCGCCTCGCGGCACATGAACTCGATCGCATCCTGGTCACCGAGATAGTCCGAGCCTTTGACCGTATCGAACATGTGCCACAGCCAGTTGTCCTCGGTCATGTTGCCAAGCGAGGCCCCAATACCGCCTTGCGCTGCGACCGTGTGCGACCGCGTAGGAAAAACCTTCGACAGAACTGCAACATTTAACCCGGCATTGGCGAGCTGCAGCGAGCACCGCATGCCGGCACCACCGGCGCCGACGATGACGGCGTCGAACCGCCGCCGTGCAATATTTGAAGCCGTGGTCATACTCGCCAGAGAATCTGCACCAACCAGATCCCGCACGCGATCAGCCACACCACCGTGATCGTCTGTAGCAACAGCCGCGCCCAAAATGGCGTGACGTAGTCCATCCAGATATTTCGCACGCCGATCCATGCGTGATATAGCAGCGAGGCCAGCGCGACCGCCGTGATGATCTTCATCCACAGAGGCGCGAATAATCCGGCCCATGTCTCGTACGACAGGGGCCCGAACAGCGCGCTGACGCCGACCAGCAACACCCACAGCGTCAACACCACAGACGTGATGCGCTGGCCGACGAACCCAGCCAGGCCATAGTGGGCCCCTACAACCAGGCGCTTTGAGCCGATGCCGAGCGCTGGGCGCATCAAAAAATTCCGAACACTTTGAATGCGGCGAGGAGCGTCAGCGGCAGGCTGACGGCGTACACCACGATCGCACTGCTGCGCGCGCTCTTCAGATCGATGCCGATATGAAGGTCCAGCAGCAGATAGCGAATTCCGGCGATCAGATGGTGAAAAAAGCCCCAAAGCAGAAACACAACCAACAGCTTGAAGAAAAAGTTGGAGACGATTCCACGCAGCCGCTCAAAGCTCAGCTCGGACGTGAGACTGAGGTCAAAGAGCCACAGCAGCAGCGGCAAAGTCAGAAACAACGCTGCTCCGCTGATCCGGTGCATGATCGACACCAACCCGGGCAACGGTAGGCGATACGTCAGCAGCAGCGGAAAATTGAGATTACGGAATTGCGGCCGGGGCTGTTTTTCTGCGGTAAAGCTCGTCATCACAGGCCGTAGGGTTCAGAGAACTCGCGACCAGTATTCTGACTGAATTGCTGCACTGAACCAAATCGGTTCCCCACGGGCTAGCTCAGCGTGTTGCGGTAGTGATACCGCTCCGTGACCGACAACCCGCGCCGTACTTCCACGGGACGCTCGCCGTAGGTGTACGACACGCGCTCGACCAACAGAAGCGGCGAGCCGGTCGCGACCTTTAAATGTTTCGCCGCGTCCGCTGCCGCTGCTACTGCACGGATGCGCTCGTCGGCACGAATCATCCGCGTGCCGAATTCGGTTTCGAACAAACCGTACAGTGGGCCCTTGTACTCCGCAAGCCTTTCTGCCGTTAGTTTCTTGAAGAGATTGCCCGGCAGCCAAATCTCATCCAGCACCACAGGAGCGCCTTCAAAGCTCAGCAGCCGGCGCAAATACACGACCGGATCGCTCGGCCGCACGGCCAGATGGCGTGCGATATCGCCCGTCGCACGCGTCCGCCTGCACTCGAGGTAGCTGCTCGTGGCGGGTGTCGGGGCATGGTCATCGGGCACGACTCGCAGAAACCGAAATTGCGCAAGCGGCTCGTGATGCGTGGCGACGTACGTGCCCTTTCCCTGCCGGCGCACCAAGAGATTCTCGGTCGACAGTTCATCGACCGCCTTGCGCACCGTTCCTTGACTGACCTGAAATCTTGCCGCGAGGTCGACCTCGCTCGGGATCATTTCCCCAGGTTTCCACTCTGCGCGTTGCAGTCCCTCGACAATCAGATTCTTGATTTGTCGATATAGAGGCGCGTACACAGCGGCCCGGGTGCCGGGTCCTGCGTCCTTGATGACCGTAGACATTTGCTGCATTTCAACACAAAGAAGATTACAATACATCATCTGTCTTATATAAGAGTTCGTGTACCGATCGTGTCATTTGCAGTAGACTGCCCGCCGTCCCGCGTCGGAGAATTCAATGAATAGAACTCCCGTTCGCGTCGCCGTCACGGGCGCCGCCGGGCAAATCGGCTACTCGCTGCTATTTCGCATTGCTTCCGGCGAGATGCTAGGCAAGCAGCAGCCGGTCGACCTGCAACTGCTCGAAATTTCGGACGAAAAGGCTCAGAAAGCGCTGAAAGGCGTAATGATGGAGCTCGACGATTGCGCGTTTCCGCTGCTGTCAGGCATGCGGGCTCATAGCGATCCGGCGCCGGCATTCAAGGATATCGATGTCGCCCTGCTCGTTGGAGCGCGCCCGCGCGGGCCCGGCATGGAGCGCAAGGATCTGCTGGCTGCCAATGCGCAGATCTTCACAGCGCAGGGCAAAGCGCTCGATCAGGCGGCCAAGCGCAGCGTCAAGGTACTAGTCGTTGGTAATCCTGCCAACACCAACGCCTACATTGCCATGCAATCCGCGCCGTCGCTGCCGAAGTCGAGTTTCACTGCAATGATGCGGCTCGATCACAACCGGGCGTTGTCGCAACTGGCGACCAAGGCGGGCAAGCCGGTGTCATCGATTGAAAAACTGATTGTCTGGGGCAATCACTCGCCGACGATGTATCCGGACCTTCGTTTCGCAACGATCGAAGGCAGGCCGGCGAAGCATCTGATCGACGACACGTGGTACCGCGACACCTACATTCCAACCGTGGGCAAGCGCGGCGCCGCGATCATTGAGGCCCGCGGCTTGTCATCCGCCGCGTCCGCCGCCAACGCTGCGATCGATCACGTACGCGACTGGGTGGCGGGAACCAACGGACGCTGGGTGACGATGGGCGTCGCATCGGACGGGAGTTACGACATCCCGCAGGACGTCGTATACGGCGTGCCGTGCGTATGTGCCAATGGCGCGTATCAAGTCATCAAGGGATTAGAGATCGACGATTTCTCGCGTCAGAGAATGGACGCGACGCTAAAAGAGCTGCTGGAAGAGCGCGACGGCGTTGCACAGTTGCTCGGATAAGGCGATTTGCGATGAACGACTCGCCCACTGCGACTGCCCTGAAGCCTAAAAAGTCGGTCGCGCTGTCCGGAGTGGTCGCCGGAAACACGGCGTTGTGCACCGTGGGGCGCACCGGCAACGACCTGCACTACCGCGGCTACGACATCCTCGATATCGCTGCGCGCTGTGAGTTCGAAGAGATTGCGTACCTGCTGGTGCACGGCAAGCTTCCGACCGTTGCAGAGCTTGGCGCGTACAAGCGCAAGCTCAAGGGGCTGCGCTCGGTGCCCGCCGCCGTGCAGCGCATGCTTGAAGCGGTGCCCGCCAACACGCATCCGATGGATGTGATGCGCACGGCCTGCTCCGCCCTTGGCTCCGTGCTGCCGGAAGGCCCCGAACACAAACTCGCGGAAGCGCGTGAAATCGCTGACCGTTTGATGGCGTCGTTCGGATCGATGCTGCTGTACTGGTACCACTACGCGTTCAACGGCCGGCAGATCGAGGTCGAGACCGACGACGACACGATCGGCGGCCACTTCCTGCACCTGTTGCACGGCGAGCCGCCGCCGGCGTCGTGGGTCAAGGCGATGCACGTGTCGCTGATCCTGTACGCCGAGCACGAGTTCAACGCCTCGACGTTCACGGCGCGGGTCATCGCCTGCACCGGCTCGGACCTGTACTCGGCGATCTCCGGCGGCATCGGCGCGCTGCGCGGCCCGAAGCACGGCGGCGCGAATGAGGCGGCCGCAGTCATCCTGGAGCGTTACGCGAACCCTGACGATGCCGAGCGCGACATCGTCCGCCGGATCGCCGCGAAGGAGATCGTCATCGGCTTCGGGCATCC
>DATLMT010000037.1:0-5224 GCA_035537135.1 Burkholderiaceae bacterium
ACGCCATCAGAGTCTTTTCCAACTGACCGCCGCTATCTGCGAGCACCTGTCGCTTATGCACAACAAGCTTGCCGGCAATCCAGACTTCACTGACGTGTTCTCGCCCCGCGGCATAGACGATTTGCGACACGGCGTCGTAAAGCGGCTGCGTTTCGATTGCCGCGAGGTCGAACGCAGCGAGATCCGCCTGCTTGCCGACTTCGATCGATCCGACGCTGCGGTCGAGCCCGAGCGCGCGCGCACCGCCGAGGGTGGCACTTTCGAGCGCCTCGGGCGCGCCGAATGCTGTTGCGTCGCGCGCAACGCCTTTAGCGAGCAATGCGGCAAGCCGCAGCTCAGCCAGCATGTCGATGCGGTTACTGCTCGCCGCGCCATCAGTGCCGATGGCGATGTTGACGCCAGCCGCCGACAGTTTCGCGATGGCCGCGAAGCCGCTGCCAAGCTTGAGGTTTGATGCCGGGCAATGTGCCACGGAGGCACCGCGCTGGGCGAGCAGGGCAATCTCATGTTCGTTCAAGTGCACTGCGTGCACGGCGATCATTCGCTCGGACACAAGCCCCAGGCGATCAAGCCTCTGCAAAGGCCGGCAGCCGTGCTGTGCAATGGATTCCGAAATTTCATCTTCGGTCTCATGCACGTGAGTGTGGATCGGTAGATCAAGCTCTTCGGCCAGCACCGCGATCCGCTTAAGCGTCTGATCGGCCACCGTGTACGGCGCGTGCGGCGCCAGCGTGAAGCTCACCAACGGGTCAGTGCGGAATGCATCGCGCGTTGCTAGACCCTTGCGCAGATAATCGTCAGCGTCCGCCGCATATGCGGTCGGAAATTCAATCGCGACAATGCCGGCGACCGCGCGCATACCTAGGCTGCGCAGCGCTCGCAGACTCGCTTCTGGGTAGAAGTACATGTCGGAGCACGTGGTTGTCCCAGAGCGCAGCATTTCGAGCGCAGCGAGCTGCGTGCCGTCGTACACGAAGTCGGCCGATATCAGCGCCGTCTCGAGCGGCCAAATTCTTTCTTTCAGCCAGCGCATCAGCGGCAGATCGTCGCCAACGCCGCGCAATAGCGCCATCGCAGCGTGCGTATGGCAGTTGATTAGACCCGGCGTTACCGCATGCGTGTCGAGGGTGTGCACTTGTTTCGCGCGATAGTGCTGCGTGGCTTCGATCGATGGCAACACTCCGACGATCCGGCCTTCTACGATCGCAATCGCGTGATGCTCGAGCACCGCGGCGCGCGGCACGACCGGAACGACCCAGCGGGCATGAATGAGAGTGTCGACGTCGGTCATCGGATGGCCGCTGCACGTTGCGCTTCATATCACGGCGGCGCGCGATTACAGCACACGGCAGGCTACTAACACGCATGAACAGGACTTTGCACTGATAAACTTAGAGGCTTAGTTTTTACCTACCTGCCAGGCTCACGCGTGGATCAATTCGCCAAGGAAACGCTGCCGATTTCGCTCGAAGACGAGATGCGGCGCTCCTATCTCGATTATGCGATGAGCGTGATCGTCGGCCGAGCGCTGCCGGATGTGCGCGACGGATTGAAGCCAGTGCATCGCAGAGTGTTGTTTGCGATGCATGAGAGCAATTACGTGCATACGCGGCCGTACGTGAAGTGTGCGCGTGTGGTGGGCGACGTGATGGGTAAATATCACCCACACGGCGACCAGGCAATTTACGACACGCTGGTCAGGATGGCGCAGCCGTTTTCGCTGCGCTATCTGTTGATCGACGGCCAGGGCAACTTCGGCTCGGTCGATGGCGACAACCCGGCCGCGATGCGCTATACCGAGTGCCGCTTGTCGAAGATCGCGGCGTCGCTGCTGCTCGATATCGACAAGGAGACAGTGGACTTCGCTCCGAACTACGATGGCAAGGAGCAGGAGCCGTTAGTGCTGCCGGCGCGAGTACCGAACCTGTTGATCAACGGCTCGGCGGGTATTGCGGTCGGCATGGCAACCAATATTCCGCCGCATAACCTGGGTGAAGTGGTTGACGGTTGCATGGCGCTGTTACGCAATCCGCAAACCACCATTGAAGAACTGATTGAGCTGATTCCTGCCCCGGATTTTCCGACCGCGGGAATTATCCACGGCGTCGAGGGCGTGCGCGAGGGCTATCGCACCGGTCGCGGCCGCGTGGTGATGCGCGCCAAGGCGCACTTCGAAGAAATCGACAAGGGTGCTCGCTCCGCGATCATTATCGACGAGCTCCCGTATCAGGTGAACAAGCGAGTGCTGCTCGAGCGCATCGCCGAGATGGTCAACGAAAAGCGCATCGAAGGCATCTCGGACATTCGAGATGAATCCGATAAGTCGGGTATGCGCGTCGTCTTCGAATTGAAGCGCAACGAACAGCCAGATGTGGTGCTGAACAATCTGTACAAGCAGTCGCAGCTGCAGGACACATTCGGGATCAACATGGTGGCGCTGGTCGATGGCCAGCCACGCGTGCTGAATCTGAAGCAGATGCTCGATGCATTTTTGTCGCATCGACGCGAGGTGATCACGCGGCGTACGGTGTTCGAGTTGCGCGAGGCACGCCGGCGCGGCCATGTACTCGAAGGGCTCGCGGTGGCGCTGGCAAACATCGACGAATTCATTGCGTTGATCAAGGCCGCGCCGACGCCACCAGTCGCGAAAACAGGTTTGATGAGTAGAGCCTGGGATTCGTCAGTCGTGCGGGAGATGCTCACACGCGCGGGCCGGGATATGACCGTCTATCGCCCGGAGTCGATGGATCCACGCTTCGGGATGATGGACGATGGGCTTTATCGGCTCTCGGACGAACAGGCCGAGCAGATTTTGCAGATGCGCTTGCAACGCCTGACCGGGCTCGAGCAGGACAAGATCGTCAACGAGTATCGCGAAGTGATGGAGCAGATTACCGATCTGCTGAATGTCCTGGCGACGCCTGCGCGCATCACCGACATCATCGCCGAAGAACTGTTGTCGCTTAAGAGCGAGTTTGGAGACGCACGCCGCTCCGAGATCGTGCGCAGCGCGCAGGACTTGATCACCGAAGATCTGATCACACCGGGCGACATGGTGGTTACGCTGTCGCACGCCGGTTATATCAAGAGCCAGCCGCTGACCGACTATCGCGCGCAGCGGCGCGGCGGACGCGGTAAGCAGGCGGCGGGCACGCGCGAAGACGACTGGATCGATCAGCTGTTCATTGCGCACACGCACGACACGATCCTGTGCTTCTCGGATCGCGGCCGCCTCTACTGGTTGAAGGTTTGGGAAGTGCCGCAGGGGCAACGCAACGCGCGTGGCCGGCCGATCGTCAACATGTTCCCGTTGATGGAAAACGAAAAGATCACCGTCGTGCTGCCGATCAAGCAGTTCGACGAGGAACATTTCGTCTTTATGGCGACTGCAATGGGCACCGTGAAGAAAACTGCCTTGACGGATTTTTCGAACCCCCGCAAGGCAGGCATCATTGCAGTCGATCTGGATGCCGGCGACTATTTGATCGGCGCCGCCATCACCGACGGCAAGCACGACGTAATGCTGTTTTCCGACGCCGGCAAAGCGGTGCGCTTCGACGAGAACGACGTGCGTCCTATGGGCCGCCAGGCGCGAGGCGTGCGCGGGATGTGGCTGGATGAAGGCCAACAGGTGATCGCGATGCTGGTTGCCGAAGACGAGCGCCAAAGCGTGCTGACGGCAACCGAAAACGGGTTCGGCAAGCGCACGCCGATTGTCGAATACACCCGCCACTCGCGTGCGACGCGCGGAATGATCGCCATTACCACCAGCGAGCGAAACGGCAAGGTGGTCGCGGCCACGCTGGTGCGCAACGACGATGAAGTGATGCTGATCACAACCGGTGGCGTGCTGATTCGCACCCGAGTGTCGGAAATTCGCGAGATGGGGCGCGCAACACAAGGCGTCACTTTGATCGCGCTCGACGATGGCACGCGGCTTTCGGGACTGCAGAGGGTCGTGGAACGCGACAGTGACGTCAATGGCGAAGCAGTCAATGGCGACGGCAGCCACGTCACCTCGGTCGACGCCGGCGATAACGGCACCGCCGACGAAACACCGCAAGGCTGACGTGCAGCGGCACGTGCCTACGATGCGCGCAGTCGGCTTCTGATGACTGCGCCGAGCCCGGCCGCGGGCAGCCATGTGGATGATCGTCTCAGGCTGTTGCGAGAAGCGATCGACGCGGTTGATGAGCGCTTGATCACCTTATTGAACGAACGCGCTCAGCTCGCCATTGACGTTGGGCAGCTGAAGCACAGTGCTGGAACGCCGCTGTTTCGCCCCGAGCGCGAAGCGGAAGTTCTGCGACGCGCCAGCGCGTTAAATGTAGGGCCGTTGTCGCGCGAGCATGTCACCCACATTTTTCGCGAAGTGATATCGGCGTGTCGTGCGCTCGAGCGCCCGATGACGGTGGCGTACCTCGGGCCGGCAGGAACCTTTTCCGAGATGGCGATGCAGCGGCAATTCGGTTCCAGCGTCACCGGCCTGCCGTGCAACACGCTGGACGAGGTCTTCCGCGCGACCGAAGCGGGTAGCGCCGAGCTTGCCATCGTACCGCTCGAGAATTCTTCCGAAGGCGCGGTCAGCCGCACACTAGATTTGCTGCTCGCGACGCCGCTCGCGATGCTGGCCGAAGTCTCGATATCGGTCGAACACAATTTGTTTACGAGCAGCGGCTCGATGAACGGTGTCGCGCGCGTTTGCGCGCACGCGCAGGCGCTTGCGCAATGCGCCGGCTGGCTAAATCAACATTGGCCCTCGCTTGAACGGCAACCGGTGGCAAGCAACGCAGAAGGGGTTCGTATGGCCGCCGAAGACACAACGACGGCGGCGATCGCAGGCGAATCCGCGGCGCGGCACTACAACGTCCAGACGGTAGCTGCGCAGATCCAGGACGACACGCACAACCGCACGCGCTTCGCCGTACTTGGTGCTCAAGCCTCTCAACGGCCCGCGCCGGCCGCGCGTAACAAGACCTCGCTGATACTTTCGGTGCCCAACAAAGCCGGCGCGGTGTTTCACATGTTGTCCCCTTTGGCGGCGCACGGAGTGTCAATGACGCGCTTCGAGTCAAGGCCCGCGCGCGTCGGCACATGGGAGTACTACTTCTACGTCGACATCGACGGACACGTTGATGAGCCAACGGTGGCTCGAGCGCTGACCGAGCTGCAGCAAGCGTGCGCGTTCTACAAGTGTCTTGGCTCGTATCCCGCCGAGCGGACA
>DATLMT010000038.1:0-18499 GCA_035537135.1 Burkholderiaceae bacterium
ATGGTCTTGCAATTGGGCGCCAGGCGTGTCGGGCAACACCAGAAAGTCCCCCAAACCCTGTAGTGGCGCGCGAACGAAGTGTGTGCCTTCGTATTCACGCATCAGCACGATCGGCAGAGGCTCGTCGTCAGTGATAAGCCAAACGCGCTCGATCCGGTCACGATCCCTGCCGGCCATGCTGCGCTGCTGGCGCATCATCAGCAGCTTCTGCGCACAAGGTTTGTCGCACTGCCCGCCGTCGGCCATTGCAAATATCCATTTGCCCTTCAACTGCCGCAAGTCGAAGCGGGTGCCGTCCAGATTTGCCAGCGGCAGCGCCGGTACCGGCCGCTGCGGCTCGAGCAAGGTTCCGTAGTTTGTGCGGCCAGCGGGCGGAGCGAAATAATAGGAAATGTACGCAGCCACGATCGGCACTATCGTGATCGCCAATAAAACGTACAGCGGCAAATAGCGCCGCTTCCGCGTCATCGAGCGCGCCATGTTTTCCAACCTAAGTAGCCGGCGAGGACACAAATGAGTCCCGCCAATGCATACCACTGAAATGCATATCCACGGTGCTTGTCGACGCCGCTTGCCGGTTGCGGCCATTCGCGCCGCAGGCTATCTGCTACATCGCTCGCTGCGGACTGGCGCACGACAAAGCGAGCAACAGCGCGCTTGGCTGCCTTTTCATAAACGTCGTAGTCCAGGTTCTGCCATACACCCGGTACCTTGAGAGTCGGCGCACCCCCTAGTTCAAGCAGCGTTGCCGGCCGAGCCACCGCCAAACCCTCGATTGTCACTTGACCTAGCGGCGGTGGCGGAAGCACGTGCGTGTCTGGCCCAGCGCCGCGCGGTTTCCAACCTCGCTCAATCAGCACTGCGGGCAGTCCATTACCGATGACCAGCGGCGTAATGACTTGATATCCCGTTACGCCGTTCACAATCCGGTTGTCCAGCAAGACCGTGCCAACTGGATCGAAGGAGCCTGTAACGCGAACCTTGCGCGGCAGACTCGCGGCTACGCTTTCAATCGACGAGCGTGATGCTATGTCGATCGGTGCCGCCCGGTCAGCCGCATCGGCCTGTGCCTGCAGAATCACTTTTGCATCGCCGCGGCGGGTTTGCCAATTGCCTAAAGAAATTGCTACGGCTACTCCAATCGCCGCGGCGATCCACGCGAAGATCAACTTCGAACGCGGCATCTGGGTGGATGCAATAATTTCCGGCACATGCGAATCGTCATCGTCATCGCCTTGATCGGCATTCTGTTTTCGCTTGGCTCGGCATTGTTTTATCTGATGCGCGACAAAGGCACAACCAATCGCACCGTAAATGCGCTGACCATCCGCGTCGGAATTTCGATCGCGCTCTTCCTATTCATCTTGTTTAGTTACTGGATGGGCTGGATCTCTCCGCGCAGCTATTAAGCAGCGCGGCCATCTGCTAACCGGCGAAGCTATAGCCAGTAAACAACGATGTACAAGCCGATCCAAACCACGTCGACGAAGTGCCAATACCAGGCCGCGCCTTCAAAAGCGAAGTGCTGATCGGGCTTGAAATGGCCGCGCATTAAGCGCAGCAAAACCACCGACAGCATCAGCGCTCCCAGAAAGACATGGAAGCCGTGAAAGCCGGTCAGCATGAAAAACGTCGAGCCAAAAATGCCCGACGTCAATCTAAGGTTCAAGTCGCGATAGGCGTGGCCGTACTCGAATATCTGCACGCCAAGGAATGTCACACCTAGCACGATCGTTATCGCGAGCCAAAAGATGGCCCGGCTGCGGTGATTTGCACGCAGCGCATGGTGTGCAATCGTCAGCGTCACACCCGACGAAAGAAGCAGTGCCGTATTGATCGTCGGTAACCAAAATGGTCCCAGTCGCGTGAATGGGTCCACAATTCCTGCCGGTCCCGAATGCGGCCACGTCGGAAGGAAGTCCGGCCATAAAAGTTTGTGATCGAAGTCGCCCAACAGCGGCAGACTGATCACTCGGGCGTAAAACAGTGCGCCAAAAAATGACGCAAAAAACATCACTTCCGAAAAAATGAACCAGCTCATTCCCCAACGGAATGAGACGTCAACCTTGCGGTTGTAGTCGCCGTGCTCCGACTCGTGCGACACGGTTGAAAACCAGCCGACCAGCATGTAAATCAGCGTAGCCAGACCAATCGCCAGCGCAAACCAGCCAAGCGAATTGTGGTTGACGACCATCGCGGCGCCGAACATCGTAAAAATCATCGCCACGCCGCCAACCGCCGGCCACTGCGACGGTGCAGGCACGTAGTAAAGCGGGCGGTGCGCGGACGCGTGGGCGTGCGTAGCGCTGTGCGGATCAGCCATCGTTTCCTCTTTTAACCAGGCACGACTAAATTGACAACAACAATCAGCACGGCAACGAAAGCTGCGGCTGCCAGCAGGCCGGCAGCAATGACGTATACCGGGTTGAGCTGCGCTGCATCTCTTTCGTAGTCCGCCTTGCGGCGGACGCCAAAAAACGACCACAAAACGGCGCGTACGGTCTGTGCAAACCCTGCTCGCCGCTGGGCCGGGTCCGCGCTATCGCGCTCGCGCTCCATAAATCGTCGCTCATTGCACGGCGGCGACCGCGCCCGCGACTTCAAAGAATGTGTACGCCAACGTAATAGTCTTTACATCGGCGGGAAGCTTTGGATCAATGAAGAACAGAACCGGAAACTGCCGTGTCTCTCCGGCAGCCAGAATTTGCTGCTGAAAGCAAAAGCACTCGAGCTTTTGTATGTATTGGGCCGCGTGGATCGGCGCGTAACTAGGAATCGCTTGTCCCGCCATCGGTCGGTTTTCAAGGTTGACTAGATCGTATTGAGCCCGTACCAGCTGACCCGGATACGCCTCTAAGAAACTTTGATGAGGCTTGAACCGCCAAGCGCCCTGCTTGTTGGCATCGAATTCCACGATCACAGTGCGAGTGCGATCCACCTGAGTATTGCGAGCAGCATCTTCAGCATCCGCACTGCGTGAGGTCAGGATATTGATGCCAGTAACTTCGCAGATCTTCCGATAAAGGGGTATCAGCGCCCACCCAAAGCCAAACATCAGCAACGAGACGATCAACAGCTTGCGAAAAGTCGTTCGGTTCCCGGTCCGAGGCTGAGCGACTTTCATATCAGACAGCGGCCAGCAACCAGTACTTTGCAATGACCCCGCCAAAGAACGCGAGTGCAATGGAAAACAGGATCAGTGCAGTTCGCCTGTTGGTCAGAGAAACCGATCTTCTGGCCACTTGATTTGTCATTTCACAACCGGCGGCGTTTCAAATGTGTGAAATGGAGGCGGCGACGGCAACGTCCATTCGAGCCCGCCATCCACCGAATGCCAGGGATCAGCAGCCGCCTTTGGCCCTCCCCTGATGCACTTGATGATGACGTACAAGAACAAGATCTGCGCCAATCCGAAACCGAACGCGCTGATCGTCCCGATCGCATGAAAGTCGGCAAATTGCATTGGATAGTCCGCGTACCGCCGCGGCATGCCGGCCAGCCCCAGGAAGTGCATCGGGAAGAACGTCAGGTTGAAGAAGATCATCGACAACCAGAAGTGCCACTTCCCTAGCTTTTCGTCGTACATATGGCCGGTCCACTTCGGCAGCCAGTAGTACGCCCCGGCAAACAGCGAGAACAGTGACCCGGCCACTAATACGTAGTGAAAGTGCGCTACGACGTAGTACGTGTCATGAACAGGAAT
Source organism: Burkholderiaceae bacterium (assembly GCA_035537135.1). Taxonomy (GTDB): domain Bacteria; phylum Pseudomonadota; class Gammaproteobacteria; order Burkholderiales; family Burkholderiaceae_F; genus JACCZX01. The sequence continues at coordinate 3,704 of DATLMT010000038.1, forward strand.
GTCGATCGGCGCCACTGCAAGTATCAGCCCGGTGAACCCGCCCATCGTGAACACAAAGATGAAACCGATCGCGAACAGCATTGGCGTTTCGAACGACAGCGAGCCACGATACATCGTCGCGATCCAGTTAAATACCTTCACTCCCGTGGGGACTGCGATCAGCATGGTTGCGTACATGAAGAACAGCTGACCGGTAACTGGCATGCCCGTCGCGAACATGTGATGAGCCCACACCATGAACGACAGGATCGCAATGGATGCGGTGGCGTAGACCATCGACGCATAACCGAACAGCGGCTTGCGCGCGAATACCGGAATCACCTGCGAGATGATCCCGAATCCCGGCAAGATCATGATGTACACCTCGGGGTGACCGAAGAACCAGAAAATATGCTGGAACATCACGGGATCGCCCCCGCCGGCTGCATTGAAGAAGCTCGTGCCGAAGTGACGGTCAGTCAGCGTCATCGTGATTGCGCCAGCGAGCACAGGCATGACCGCAATCAGCAGATAAGCAGTGATCAGCCAGGTCCATACGAACATCGGCATTTTCATCAACGTCATGCCCGGAGCGCGCATGTTCAGAATCGTCGTGATGATGTTGATGGAGCCCATGATCGAGCTGGCGCCCATGATGTGCAGTGCAAAGATCGCGAGGTCCATGCCCGGCCCCATCTGCACCGTTAGCGGCGGATACAGTGTCCAGCCCGCTGCAGTCGCGCCTCCAGGAGCGAAAAACGACGCCACCAACAGCAGTGCCGCTGGAGGCAACAACCAGAAACTGAAGTTATTCATCCGCGCAAAGGCCATGTCGGGCGCACCGACCATCAAGGGCACCTGCCAGTTTGCGAAGCCGACGAACGCCGGCATGATGGCCCCGAAGACCATGATGAGGCCGTGCATCGTCGTCAGTTGATTGAAAAATTCTGGCTTCCAGAACTGCAATCCCGGCTGAAACAACTCGAGGCGCAGACCAAGTGCCAACATGCCTCCGAAGAGGAACATCGTGAACGAGAACCATAGGTACATCGTGCCGATGTCCTTATGGTTGGTCGCATAAAGCCAGCGGCGCCAGCCGTGGGGCATGTCGTGGGCCGCATCATGACCGTGGTGGGCATGGTCAGCGACGTGGTCCGTCGCGCCGGGAGTGATTGCAGGTGGGACGGCGCTCATCGAATTTCCTGAGGTCTGCTGCTGTTTTTCATTTGCGCGCGGCGCGGAACTCGGTCGGCTGCACGGCGCCGCCCTTATTGCCGAACGAGCTCTTGACATGTGTCGCAACGGCGCTCAGCTCGACATCGGACAACGCCTTCCATGACGGCATCGCATTGCGCCCGTTCAACAAGATTTGCACGAGCTCAGGCGTATTTGCAACGACCTTGCTGCCGGCCAATGCTGGAAAGGCCGGCGGTGCACCGAGCCCCGTTGGCTGGTGACAAGCCTGACAATTCGCCTGGTAAACCTTTTCCCCGCGCGCCACCAGATCAGCCTGCGTCCACGCCTTAGCAGGATCATCAGCGAGCGCGGCCATCGCCTGTTTCCGGCTCGCTACCCACTTCGTATAGTCCTCGGCAGAAACCACTTGCACGGCAATCGGCATGAACGCGTGATCCTTGCCGCATAGTTCGTAGCATCTACCGTAATACGTTCCAATCTGCTCGGCTCGAAACCACGCGTCACGCGTGAAGCCAGGAATTGCATCCTGCTTAACACCCAGCGCGGGGACGCCCCACGAATGAATGACATCGTTCGCGGTGGTGATGACGCGTACCTTGCGGTTAACCGGGACCACCAGGGGCTCGGTTACCTCGCTCAAATAGTTCGCAGTCTTCGCTTCGTCGCCTTCGATCTGCGCGCGTGGGGTTGCCAGCCGCGACAGGAAGCCGATGCCTTCACCTTCACCGCGGATATAGTCGTAGCCCCACTGCCACTGATAGCCCGTCGCCTTGACGGTCAAATCCGCGTTGCTCGTATCTTTCATCGCCACCACGGTGCGCGTGGCCGGCAGCGCCATCAGGATAATGATGATGAATGGAATCACGGTCCACACGATCTCGACCGTGGTGTTCTCGTGCCAGTTCGCCGCAACTGCCCCTTTCGATTTCCTGTGCTTCCAGATCGAATAGAACATCACGCCGAAGACAAGCACAAAAATGGCGCCGCAGATGATCAGCATGAAGTCATGCAGCGCGTAAATGTCTTGCGCCAGCTTGCTAGCAGGCGGTGGCAGGTTATAGCGGCTCTGGATGGCTGCGTGGGCATTACCCACGAACAAGAACGTCGCAGCCGCAGCTAGCCACGCGTTACGAAGTGCCCGGCCGAAGTTCATCGCAGGTTTGTCGCCATTTTGTCTACTGCATCCATGCATCACAATGCTTCCGCGCGCGCCCGCATCAGTGCGCTGCTGATGTCGCGTCCAAGAAGCCAACGCCGCTGATCAAGCAGATGGCGGCCGAGCTCGAGCCGCATGGCAGGCGTGTGCAGGAACAACCGTACGCGTTGGCCCCACCTGCCGCCACGCGTCTCGACCTGCACATGCGACACGCGAGGGTCAAATTCCCACCGATGTGTCTGCGCTCCTTCGACGTGCTCAACCGACAAGATTCGCGCCGAGATCGCGATGCGCTCGAAATCCGCCGCGTGATGTCCGTAATAAAAGAACGCAGCGCCGACCGCCATCACCTCTATGCCAACGAAAGGGAGCACCATCCACAATCCAAAAGCGGCGAAGGCCACCCCAAATGCGAACGAGACGGCAACCAACGATCCAAACACGATCGCCAGCTGCCGCGGTCCCGCCGAGCAATTTCGCTTGATCAACCAGGTGTTTGCTTCTGCAGTTGCGACGGACATTGGCGGCGGATTATAGACAGACCGCGCCTCCGGTACGTCAGACTCGCCGCTCGCAGGTGCACCATTCAAGAGCCCACCAGTCGAGCGCCTGCGCCTCTGTCACCTATTTCGGAGGAATGCGCAGGTTCTGCCCCGGATAGATCTTGTCCGGATGCGTCAGCATCGGCTTGTTCGCCTCAAAAATCTTCTGATACGCATTGGCGTCCCCATACTGTTCCTTGGCAATCTTGGACAGCGTGTCGCCCTTGACCACCGTGTAGTACTTCGACTCGGGTTGCGACAGATCGACGGTCATATTGTCGTCGACAGCAGCGATGCCCTGCACGTTGCCCGCTGCAAGGATGATTTTTTCCTTCGTCGCCTGATCCTTTGCAATTCCATAAACCTTAGCCGTCGCGCTCGCACCGTCATATGTCACCGTAAGACCCGTGGCGGTCAACCCCATCGAATTGATGTAGTTCTCGATTGCGGTCGCCGCTTCGCGATTGGCGGCTGCGATCTCCGCTGGGTCGGCCGTTGCCTCGCTCTGAGCTGCTTGTGCTTTTTTGCCGAACAATTTTTCTCCGGCATCCTTGAAAAACGAGATCAGTGACATCGAATACTCCGTTGGTTGAATGTTGACTTCTACTTGACGCGGCCAATTCCCAATCGATTGCGCCCCGCCAACTGCGCACGCAGCGCCTCTAGCGGAATTGCGGACACGCCTTTCGGTGCAGTGGACGCCGGCTTCCACGCGTGACCGTAGGCCACTTCGAAGGTTAGTCGAATTCGGCCGTCGTCCCCGCGCTGCGCGCTGAGCGCACTTAGCATTTGCCGCGCCTGCCGGCCCGACGGCAGCGACGCTGAGCGATCGTCGCGCGGATTTCCGCCTAGCGCGCGCACTTCGCGCACCAGTTCTTGCGGTGACGCATAGGTCAGCGTGATGATCTCGGCATCCATCACCGGCGTGGCAAAGCCACTCGCAACCATCATGTCGCCAAAGTCGTGCATATCGACAAAGGGCATTGCGCGAAAATTAGGCAGGGCCACAGCCGCAGCCGCGCGCAGTTCTTTCAGCGTGTCGGGTCCGAAGCAACTGAACATCAGCAAGCCATCGGTCTTCAGCACCCGCTTCCACTCTGGGAACACGGTATGCGGTTCAGGATGCCAATGCAGCATCAGATTAGAAAACACAAGGTCAGCACTTAAATCGGCGAAAGGCATTCGGCTGGCGTCGGCCGCGACGCGATGCGACACGTTGCCACGCAGCCAACTGACCGCCCGTTCGCGCAATCCACCCGCGCGGGCGGCTCTCAACATGCGCTCTGAAATGTCGAGCCCGATCCAATCGGCGCGTGGATACTGAACCTGCAAAGGCGCGCGCGTTTCCGCGGCGCCGCAACCGACATCCAGAATGCGCTGGGGTACCAGGCGAATATATTGAAGCCGTTCGACCAGTCGCCGTCCGACTTCTCGCGGCAACGCCGCGCTTTGGCCAAAACGCGCTGAACGCGCATCAAACTGTCGCCGCACGGTCACGACGCGCGCCGGCATGCGGGGCGGAGCGACCATGGTCGGCGTCAGTTCGGAAGTTCCGGGGCCCAGGGGCATCAAGCCAGTATATGGAGGGCCATACAGTTATGCTCGATCGCCATGTTTCGCTCTCTGGCGTACCGGTTCTCTTCTCGCTGCGTCGTGTGCGAGCTCCATGCTGGCGCACCTTCAACGTCGATCTGCGCTCCGTGCGAAAGCGATTTCTTCCCCACCGGGGTCGCGCGGTGCGAGCGCTGCGCTCTACGTATTCCGGAAGGAACATTAGGAGCACCTCGCATCTGCGGGCGCTGCCTGGGCGATGCGCCGCATTTCGATGCGACGACCACTTTGGGAGACTACGTTTCGCCGGTCGACGGCATGGTGATTGCACTGAAGTTCACCGCCCGATTGGACCTGGCCCGCTTCTTCGGACGGCTGCTGGTTAGCCGATTCGAAGCGATGCCGCAGTCCGTAAAGGACAGTGTGGTAATCCCGGTTCCGCTTGCCTTCGAGCGCGTGCGGCAGCGCGGCTTCAATCAGGCGCACCAGATAGCACGCGCCTTCGCGACCGCTGCCGGCCGCCCGCTTATCGCGGATCGCTTGCTTCGCGTAAGCCACACGCCCCCGCAACAATCTCTCGCGCTTAAAGAGCGCCGGCGCAACGTTCGCGATGCGTTTACGGCCAACGGAGGTTTCAGCGGCCAGCACATCTTCGTTGTCGACGACGTAATGACCACCGGCAGCACGCTGAACGAAGTCGCACGCGTGCTCAAGAAGGCCGGCGCACTGCGTGTTCATAACCTGATCGTCGCGCGCACTCCCTAATGTTTCATATCGTCTTGGTCGAGCCCGAAATCCCGCCCAATACCGGCAACGTCATACGGCTTGCGGCCAACACCGGCGCGCAATTGCACCTAGTCTCTCCGCTCGGTTTCGACCTGGACGACAAGCAGTTGCGGCGCGCCGGGCTGGACTATCACGAATTCGCGGCGGTGAAAGTGCACGCAAGCTTTGATGCTCTCCTTGCAAGCGAGAAGCCGTCGGCGGAACGCACGTTTGCGTTGACTACGCGTGCGACGCGTTTAATCCGTGACGTAGAGTTCAAACCGAACGACTGGTTTGTGTTCGGCAACGAAACCGCGGGCTTGTCAGACACGATGCGTCGGCGGTTTCAAACTGGTCAGACAATTCGTCTGCCTATGCGGGCAGGCAACCGGAGCTTGAATCTGTCGAATGCGGTGGCTGTTGTGATATTCGAGGCATGGCGCCAAGCAAACTACGCCGGCGGAAGCTGACATCGCCTTACCCAAGCAGCACGTTGCCGAAGGGTTGGGCCGGAGCGATATCAGCGCTCAGCCGCGCCAGCAGCCGCGCTGGAGTGCGCTCAACCAGCAGCAGATCGCGATGCTCGCTCCTGATCAGCGATTCACTTGCCGCGTGCTCCAAAAACTGCAGCAACGCGTCGAAGTAGCCTTCGACGTTCAGTAGTCCGACCGGCTTGGCTTGCAGGCGCAGCTGTAGCCACGTCAACATCTCAAACATTTCTTCAAGCGTGCCGAAGCCACCCGGCAATACGATAAATGCATCGCTCCGCAGCGCCATAGTTTGCTTCCGAGTGTGCATCGAGTCGACGACGATCAGTTCGGTCAGTCGCTGGTGCGCGACTTCCGGCCGCATCAAGTGTTCCGGGATCACTCCAACCACGCGGCCACCGTGCGCCAGCGCCTCGTCTGCCAGAGCGCCCATCAGTCCTACGTGGCCCCCGCCGTAGACAAGCTCGATGTCGCTTTGCGCCAGCAGGCGTGCGGTATCGCGCGCGGCGATCACATATTTTTCGCGCCGTCCCGGCTGCGAGCCGCAGAACACGCAAACCGCGCGCGGCGTCACTTCACTTCGACCTTCGGCTCGCGCGCCAGTAGCGCATACAGCGCTTCGGCGGGCGTTAGCGCACCGTCGAGCACTGCGCACACCGCCTCGGTAATCGGCATGTCGATATTGCACCCGTGCGCACGCGCCAGCACTGCGTGGGCCGAACGCACGCCTTCGGCCACATGGCCAAGCTCAGCGACCGCGGCGTGCGTCGGCGCGCCGCGCCCGAGCGCGAGGCCAACTTTGCGATTGCGCGATAGGTCTCCGGTGGCGGTCAGGATCAGATCGCCGATGCCCGTGAGCCCCATGAAGGTTTCGCCGCGCGCACCGAGCGCGACGCCAAATCGGGTCATCTCGGCGAGGCCGCGCGTGATCAGTGCCGCGCGCGCGTTGAGTCCGAGCTCGAGCCCGTCCGATATACCAGTCGCTATTGCCATCACGTTCTTCACGGCGCCACCGACTTCTACCCCAACCACGTCGTCAGTCGAATAAATGCGCAGCGCGCCGAAGTGCAACGCGTCGGTGACGTGTTCGCAAAATTCTGCTGCGCCCGCGACCGTCAGAGCAGTGGGTAATCCACACGCGACCTCGCTCGCGAAACTTGGACCTGACAATGGTCCTATGTCGGTGCGATCACCCAATTCTTCACGCACGATCTGATGCGGTAGTTGCTCGCTTGACTGCTCAAAGCCCTTACACAACCAGACCAGTGGGGCGAGCAATCCAGTCTCGTTTACGGCACGCGCGACAGGTCGCAGTGCATCGGTCGGCGTCGCAATTAATGTCAGCCCGGGCGCCGAGGCGCCGTGGCTCACCGCGGCATGCAGATCGTCCGTGAAGCGCAGCGGTTCAGGCAATGCAAGCGTCGGCAAATACCTCGTATTGACGCGGTCGCTCGCCAATAGCGCGCATTGCGTCGCACTGCGAGCATAGAGAACTACCGAGTGCCGGGCGCTCAGGGCCGCGGCCATCGCAGTGCCCCACGCACCCGCGCCGAGCACCGCGACGTTCAATCCGGCTCGCTCGGTTTACCGTCTTCCGCCGACGGTGCGCGCGCTACGCGCTGGCAACACCGTTGCCGGAAGCGCTTACAGCGGGCGCCGCACCGGCGGGCTGCTGCATCGCTGCCATCTTTTGCGAATAAAACGCCTCGAAGTTAATTTCGGCAAGGTGGATCGCAGGCAAACCGGTGCGCGATATCAAATCGGCAATGTTGGCGCGCAGATACGGATAGATAATTCCCGGACACACAACGCCCAGGACGGGGCCCATCTGCTCATCGCTCAGGTTGCGGATTTCAAAAATGCCGCCCTGCTTGCCCTCAACCAGGAATAGAACCTTGTCCTTGACCTTTGCGGTCGCGGTTACGCGCACGACCACCTCGTGCACGGCGTCGATGACCGCCGTGTTGCTGACCTCCAGCTGGATGTCGACGGACGGCGCCTCGGCTTCCAGAAAAATTCGAGGGGCGTGCGGCATTTCAAGCGATGCGTCTTTCAGATAAACGCGCTGCAGCTGAAATACCGGACCTTGCTCAGCGCCAGTCACGCCAGCCGTGTCTACGGCAGGAGAAATATCGGTCATTGGGTTCCTTGTTACGCGGCGAGCAGTTCTGAGAGCTTGCCTTCACGATCGAGCGCCGACAGATCGTCGAAGCCGCCGACATGAGTGTCGCCGATAAAAATCTGCGGCACCGTACGGCGGCCAGTGCGGGTGGTCATTTCGTCGCGCCGGGATGGCTCCAGATCAATTCTGACCTTCTCAATCTCGCCAACGCCCCGCGCCTTCAGCAGCGCCTCGGCGCGCTGGCAAAATGGGCACGTCCCGGTGCTGTACATCAAAATGCGGGCTGTCATTCGATCTCCATCACGTCCTGATTGGCAACCCCGCCTCGCGCCATGCTGCGAGACCGCCCGCCAAAACGAAAACTTCGTTAAATCCGCTCGACCGCAACTGCGCCGCGACCCCGCTCGCCTGGCGGCCGTTGGCGCAAACAACGATTACGGGTTTGTCTTTCTTCAATGCGCGGGCACCGTCCTTGACCGTATTTGCCGGCAAGTTCCGTGCGTTAGGTAATGACCCTTTAGCAAATTCCTCTGGGGGACGAATATCGACAATGGTCGCGTTCTTGCCGTTGATCAACTGTGTTACTTGCAACGTCGACAGGGCCGGCCCGGCAATGCGACTGCGAACCATCGGCCATAACAGCATCGAGCCGCTGAAAAACGCGATCGCTATTAGGAAAATGTTTTCAATCAAGAACTGCACGGAAGATGGAAACAAGCAACGACGAAGGGTGCGAATTATAGAATAGGACCATGTCCAAGCCTTTCGAACCGCATTTCAAATTGGTCCTGCTGCGTCATGGCGAAAGCCAATGGAACCTTGAGAACCGCTTTACTGGATGGACCGACGTCGACCTTACTGAAAATGGGCGGCGCGAGGCGAAGGCGGCGGGCGAGTTGTTGCGACACGAAGGCTTTACGTTCGACATTGCCTACACATCGGTTCTAAGGCGCGCAATCCGAACGCTATGGATAGCGCTCGACTCGCTCGATCTGATGTGGCTGCCGGTGGTCCACAGCTGGCGCTTGAACGAGCGCCACTATGGAGCTCTGCAGGGGCTTAACAAAGCGGAAACGGCAGCCAAGTATGGCGAGGAGCAAGTGCTGAAATGGCGCCGAGCGTATGCCGTTGCACCTGATCCGCTGCCGCCTTCTGATCCGAGACGAATCGTTGACGATCCGCGCTACAAACACGTCGAGGCGAAAGACATGCCGGCGACCGAGAGCCTGCAAAATACCGTCGCGCGCGTCATCCCTTTCTGGAACGACTCGATAGCGCCCGCGATCTTGCGCCACCGGCGCGTCCTTGTGACCGCTCATGGCAATTCGCTGCGCGCGCTGATCAAGCATCTCGATGATCTTTCCGACGACGAAATCGTCGCGCTCAACGTACCGACCGCGCGTCCACTGGTTTACGAGCTGGACGGGGAACTCAAGCCGATCCGTCACTATTATCTAGGCGACGCTGCCGAGATCGAGCGCGCAGTGCAGGCAGTGGCAGCGCAAGGGGCCGCGAAGAATCGTTGATGTCGCGTCTCGCGGTGCCCAGAGTTTGCGAAGCTGACGTGCTTCGCGCACCAAAATGCCCGACGGCGTCGCAAAATTGATCAAGGAACGTATCGAAGTCGAGCCCTGTCCGAGTAAGGGTTAGGCCGTTGGCACGACGGTTGCAATGGGTGCGACGGGCCTATACTTTGAAGTAGGTTTGCAAGGGCGGCCATTTGCTTCGCTCTAGCAGTTTGTAGCGCGTTAGTGTCTAGTGACGAAGTACGCGTCGAACGTTGACTTGGGGGTGGCATGGCTGGCAGGGCTCGTAGTTTCGGACTCATAGGAGCCGGCGCAATTGCCGGTGTGCTGGTCAGCCTGGGCATTTCTGCCTACGCCTTCCGCGATACCCGCGGACCCATTCCCCTAGAAGAAATTCGCGCGTTTACTGACGTGTTCGGCGCAGTAAAGGCCAACTACGTTGAGCCAGTCGACGACAAGAAGCTGATGCACGAGGCAATCTCGGGGATGCTGGCCGGACTCGATCCGCACTCAGCGTACCTAGACTCCGATGCGTTCAAGGACATGCAGAGCGATATTCAGGGCGAGTTTGGTGGCCTTGGGATCGAGGTGGGTGCCGAAGAGGGCATCATCAAGGTAATTGCGCCGATCGACGACACCCCCGCGGCGCGTGCCGGTATTAAGGCCGGCGATCTGATCATCAAGATCGATGACAAAGTCACGCGCGGACTAACGCTGCCGGAGGCGGTGAAGCTGATGCGCGGTAAGCCGCGTACGCCGATCACACTGATCGTCGCGCGCAAAGGCGAGGATAAGCCGCTCGAATTCAAGCTGGTGCGTGACGTGATTCGCGTGCAGTCGGTGAAATCGAAGATGATCGAGCCGGGCTATGGCTTCATCCGCGTCTCGCAGTTCAAGGAAAAGACGGTCGACGATTTGGTCCGCCACGTCAACGATTTGTACAAGCAAGGTCCGCTGAAGGGCCTGGTGCTAGACATTCGCAACGATCCAGGTGGCCTGTTGCACTCGGCGGTCGGGGTTTCGGCGGCGTTCCTGCCTGCCAAGGCGGTTGTCGTCTCGACGGACGGCCGTACCGACGATGCGCGGCGCAAGTTCGTCGCTGCCCCCGAAGATTATTTGCGCGGGCGCGGCGAAGATATTTTGACGAAGCTGGCGCCGCAGGCCAAGTCAGTCCCGCTGATCGTGTTGGTCAACGGCGCATCGGCGTCGGCTTCAGAAATCGTCGCCGGTGCATTGCAGGACCATAAGCGCGCTGTCGTGCTCGGCACGCAGACATTCGGCAAAGGCTCGGTGCAGACGATCATTCCGTTGCGCGTTGATGGCGACAGCCCGGCCGCTATCAAACTCACCACTGCACGTTATTACACGCCGAAAGGTCGGTCGATTCAGGCCAAGGGCATCGTTCCGGACTTCATCGTTGAAGACACTCCCGAAGGCAACTTTGCCGGATTTAACGTGCGCGAAGCCGATCTGGTCCGGCATCTCGAAAATGCGAAGGTCGAAGACGCAACGCGCGCCGCAACGGTACCGGGTGCATCAGCGCCACGCGGCTCAGCGACTCCGGCTGCCGGCCCCGCGGTGAAGCCGATCGACGGCAAGTCAGTATCGCCGAAGCGCTACGACTGGGGCGCTCCGGAGGACTACCAGCTACTGCAGGCGATCAATCATTTGAAGGGCAAGCCGGTCGAGATTGCCAAGCCGAAACCCGATAGCGTTGCGACAGCACCCGCACGCTAGTTGGCGAGCGTATAAAAACGGGCCGCACTGCGGCCCGTTTTCTTTGGCGCGTTTGTATTGATATGACCGACAACGAACTGCTGCGTTACTCGCGCCACATTCTGCTGAATGAGATCGGCATCGAAGGCCAGGAAAAGATACGCGCAGCGCGCGTATTGGTCATCGGCGCAGGGGGCCTCGGTTCGCCGGCTGCGTTCTACCTTGCGTCGGCCGGCGTCGGCGCGATCCGGCTGGTTGATGGCGACACAGTCGATCTGACCAACCTGCAGCGCCAGATTCTGCACACAACCGATCGTATTGGGACACCGAAAGCGCATTCCGGCCAAGCCGCACTGCACGCGATCAATTCGGATGTGCAAGTGAGTCCTACCGCGCAGCGCGTCGACGGCGATGCGCTAAGCGAGCTGGTTGAGCACGCGACGATCGTTCTCGATTGCTCGGACAACTTCGCAACGCGCCATGCCATCAATCGCGCTTGCGTTAAGCATCGCAAGCCGCTGGTCTCCGGCGCCGCGATCCGATTCGATGGACAAATTGCAGTGTTCGACCTTCGTGCGGACGAATCGCCGTGCTACGCATGCCTGTTTCCCGCCGGGGGCGGAGGAGATGCCGCTACGGACGAGTTGTGCTCGACGATGGGCGTGTTTGCGCCGCTGACGGGGATTATCGGGACGATGCAGGCGGCCGAAGCGCTAAAGCTTGCCGCTGGCATCGAGGGCACGTTGAATGGCCGCTTGATGATGCTCGATGCATTGACGATGCAATGGCACTCGGTGCGCGTGACGCGAGATCCCGCCTGCCAGGTGTGCGCTGATCGCTCGCGCACTCAGCCGACAAGCACCGGTATCTGAGCCTCGAGCCCTTCGCCGGGCACCTTGCGAAAGCCGCTCTTCGCAAATCGGTGCCAGCGGCCGAGAACGAAGGCAAGTACCAGCGCGGCGCGAGCGCCGGCGTCGAACGATTCCGGCAGTTCTTTATCGCCGATTGCGACCTTGAAGCCCTGCTTGATCGACGATTCGATGCGCTCAAACAGTTGATTCATGCGCTCCTGCAGACGCTCGTTCTCGTTGACCAGCGCGTCTCCGATCAGCACCCGTGTCATTCCGCGATTGGTCTGCGCAAAGTCGACCAGCATGCTAACCATCGCGCGCACCTGTTTGAGACCCGATGACTCTTCGGTGCTGATCTGGTTGATCAGGCCGAAGATGGTGGTCTCGATGAACTCGATCAGTCCCTCGAACATCTGGGCCTTGCTCGCAAAATGACGATACAACGCCGCTTCGGACACGTTGAGACGCGCAGCTAGCGCCGCGGTGGTGACCTTTTCGCCCTTTGGATCCTCGAGCATCGTGGCAAGCATCTGCAGAATTTGCAGCTTGCGAGCACCGGGCTTACGCGACCCTTGCGCAGGGAGGTCCATGACGACAAGCCTGAGGTAGAACGGGTTTGACGCGGGAAAACAACCCGGTCGGCCGGCGGCCGACGTGAAGGCATACTATCTTAGAAAGCCGCACGCGCGAACACTTTCGCGCTCGGCCAAAGGGTGGAAGTAGGCCGCTTTTGAGGCCCGGATGACAGGTTAAAAACGAGCCGTTAGCGGAAATTGCAAAAGCAATACGAGATGCCGGCAAGCGGATTTTCGCGGGCGCCGAAGAGCAGTTCCAAATCGCGCTTGACCAAGCCGCTTTCGCGCCCCACCACGCCATCGAGTCCAAGGCTGCTCTTTACAGCAGCCGTGATGCGGCCGAAGAACAGCGCCAGATACCGGTTGAGCCCGCGCGGCTCGGGCTCGATGTAATCAAGTCGGTACGACTCGCCCAGGTTGGCACGGCGGGCAGCGGTTTTAATCGCGACATCAATTCCGCCCAGGGCGTCGACCAAGCCTCGCTCTTTCGCCTGTGCGCCAGTCCATACCCGTCCTTGCGCCACCTCGTTGATTTTTTCTGGAGTCGAGTTGCGCCGCTCGGCGACAAGACCAATGAACTCGCGATAGTTCGAGTTGACCACCTGCTCGAGCGACTGCGCTAAGCGCTTGTCGACCGGTCGCCGTAGGTCGGTAGCACCTGCCAGCCAGGTCGTAGACACTCCGTCGATGTTCACACCGAGCTTTTCCATCGTGCCCTCAAAAGTCGGCAGCAGCCCGAACACGCCGATCGATCCGGTGATGGTGGCCGGGTCAGCTATGACTTCGTCGGCGCCCATGGCGATCCAGTACCCGCCCGACGCCGCGACATCGCCCATGGAGGCGACCACTGGCTTGCCGGCCTTGCGAGTTAGATCGAGCTGCTCGCGGATGATCTCAGACGCCTGCACCAATCCGCCGGGTGAATCGATGCGTAGAACCACTGCTTTGATGCTGTCGTCCTGCCGCGCACGCTGGATTAGCTCGACCATCGTTCGCGCCCCGACGCGCCCTTGCTGAGCGTCTCCGGTGGTGATCTCGCCTTGCGCGACGATGACGCCGACGGCATCGCCGCCAAGCGGCTGCCGGTTGCGGCGTGCATACGAGTACAGCGACACTTGCCGGAATGTTTCGCTGTCATCGCTACTGCGCGGTGCTCCACCCTGCAGCAGCTGCCCACGAAACTGGTCGCGCGTCTTCAGCCCGTCGACCAGCTTTTCATTCAGCGCCAACCTTGCAATATCGCCCTCGGCAGCCGTCAGCCGTTGCGGCAGATCCGCGATCACAGCGCTTACGGTTCCCGGCTTCAACTTGCGAACACGCTCAACGTCACCGGTCCAGGTAGACCACAGTCCGTTAAGCAGTAGCGAATCCGCTTCCTTCGCCTCAGGCGTAGCTGAAGTGCGCGTGAACGGCTCTGAAAAACTTTTGTAGCGCCCAGCCTGAAACGCATTCACCTTGACGCCCAGCTTGTCGAGCAGCGTCTTGTAGTAACCGCGCGTGGCCTCGAGTCCGCGCACGCCAAGTATGCCGGCAGGATGCAGGTACACCTCATTCGCATGCGCCGCCAGGTAATACTGCCCCTGGCCGTAATTCTCGCCCCATGCATAGATCGGCTTTCCGCTCGCCTTGAAGCGGTCGAGCGCGGCACCGATCTCGCGCAGCGTGGCGATACCTGCGCCGCGCATCTCGTCCAGCACCAGCACGGCACGCGTGATCTGCGGATCCTTCGCAGCACCATCGATCGCAGCCAACACGTCACGCACGCGCGTTTCAAAGCGTTGCTCCCCAAGCGCCTCCGCCACCGCAGCTTCGCGCGGCCCAATCGTGTATTCCTCCACGAGATCGCCCTGCAGGTTAACCACCAGCGCAGTGTCGGGTCCGATCGCTGCCGGTCCATCGCTAGCAAACCAGGCGACCAATATCACCGCGACGATCGCGAACAACAGCACATTGAATATCAGCTGCCGCGTGAAGTTAAGGAAGCTCCATAGGCCACCAAAGAAGCGACGAAAGAAGCCCGGACGAGCGGTTGCCATACAAACTCCAGACAAAGCACAGAAACGGGACGCGGAGCTTACCGCGCACTTGCGGGGCGATCGAAGTGACACTTCCGCTGCCTTTGTATCGCGCGCGGACGCGCGGCCGCTCCGAAGAGGGCGCGCCTAACTAATCACTGCGAGTGCACGTGCGACCGCAGGTCGCGTACACGAGCAGTGTCAATGACTCTTGATCATTGTGCCAACACCCTGATCGGTCAGAATCTCGAGCAGCAAGCAATGATCGACTCTGCCGTCGATGATGTGCACAGAATTGACCCCGCTCTTAGCG
>DATLMT010000039.1:0-3020 GCA_035537135.1 Burkholderiaceae bacterium
TGGATCTTCAGTACCTGCTCGCCGAGGCTACCGAAGCGCCGCCTGCCGGACCCGATCTTGAATACGACCCGGCGTTTCTTGCGCTCGAGTCGGCGGCGCAGGGAAAGCCCGAGCAGGACGTGGCTGGCACGATCGTTCCCGCGATCGAGCCTGATTGGCCAGAAGTGCTGGCACAGGCGCGCGTCCTCCTTGCGCGCAGTAAAGACTTGCGCGCTGCAATGCAGTTGGTCAGGGGAGCGACGCGCGTCGAGCATCTGGGTGGCTTTGTTGACGCCATCACGTTCGTCAACGATCTCATTACGCGCTACTGGTCGGACCTCCATCCGCGCCTCGATGCCGACGACAACAACGACCCGACACTGCGACTGAGTGCGCTGGCAGCCTTGGAGGCGTCACGTGGCGCCAGCGCCACCGAAACCCTGCTGCGCGATCTGCGCGACGCAGCTGTCGTGCCTCCTACCCCGCAGGCCCGGGTGACGGTGCGCGATCTGCTAATTCTGGATGGCAAGCTGCCCGGTGCAGTCGGCACTCTGAGCTCGAGCGCCGTCGACGGCATACTGCGTGAGGCGATCGCGAAGGACCCCGGGGTGGTCGACGTCGCCGGGCGAGCGGTGGCAGCCGTGCAGCGTTTGCGCAGCACCGTCGCCGACCACGTCGGGGGGGAGGCTGCCCCCGATGTCGGCGCTGTGGTTGATATGCTCAAACCCGTCGCGGCGCGGATGATGCGGCTTGCCGGACGCGGCGCGGACGAAGCGCTCGGTGTCGAGCCCGGCGTGATGCCGACGCAGCGTTCGGGCGGGGCCATTCAGAGTCGTGAAGATGTGGTCCGGGTCCTCGAGACCGTCTGCGATTATTTGGAGCGCACCGAGCCCGCCAACCCGGCGCCGCTGCTGCTGCGGCGCGCTCAACGGCTACTGAACAAGAACTTTGTAGAGCTGATCGCCGACCTCGTACCCGACGGCGTCGGACAGGTCAGGCTGATCGCCGGACTGAAGGACGAATAGTGTTTACCGCTCATCGCGTGGCAAGGTGATAGTGCTGGACTTTTTGGCAAGAGATTCGGAAGATACGTAGGCGTGCCGGTAGCGTTTGTCTAAAAAACCCCAAGGAGAGCGACCGTGGCCCAAAGCAGTCAGAAGTTCATTGCGCGCAACCGCGCCCCACGCGTTCAGATCGAGTACGACGTCGAGCTGTACGGGGCCGAGAAGAAGATTCAGGTGCCGTTTATCGTCGGCGTGATGTCCGATCTGTCGGGCAAGCCGGCCGAGGCGCTGCCGCCGGTGGCCGACCGCAAGTTCCTCGAGATCGATGTCGACAACTTCGATAGCCGCATGAAGTCGATGAAGCCGCGCGTCGCATTTCAGGTGCCGAATACGTTGAACGGTGAAGGCAATCTGAGCGTCGAGCTGACGTTTGAAAGCATGGATGACTTTTCGCCGGCCGCCGTCGCGCGCAAGGTCGATGCGCTGAATCAGCTGCTTACCGCACGCCAGCAGCTCGCCAATTTAATTACCTACATGGACGGCAAGTCAGGCGCCGAAGACCTGATCGCCAAGGTGCTCAAGGATCCAGCGCTGCTCGCCTCGCTGTCGACAGCGCCCAAGCCCGAGCAGGCGGCACAGTAGAGTTGCGCTGATCGGATCAAACCAAAGAGGGTTTAGCAAATGGCTGAAGTACAGACCAAACAGGCACCGAACGAAGCAGCAGCGGTTGAGGCCGGGGAGTTCACCCAGCTACTGCAGAAAGAGTTCAAGCCAAAGACCGCGGATGCCAGAACCGCGGTCCAGCAGGCGGTGCACACGCTTGCTTCGCAAGCGCTCGCTAATACCGCCCTGATCGGCAACGATGTCGTTAAGTCGATCGAGGCAATGATCGCCGAGATCGACAACAAGCTATCGGAGCAGATCAATCAGATCCTGCACCACGAAGATTTCCAGAAGCTCGAAGGCGCGTGGCGCGGTCTGCACCATCTGGTCAATAACGTCGAAACCGACGAAATGCTGAAGATCCGCGTGATGAACATTTCCAAAACGGAGCTCGGCAAGACGGTCAAACGCTTCAAGGGCACCGCATGGGACCAGAGCCCGCTGTTCAAGAAAATCTACGAAGAGGAATACGGCACCTTCGGCGGAGCACCCTACGGGCTGCTGATCGGCGACTACTACTTCGACCACACGCCGCCCGACGTCGAGCTTCTGGGAGAGATGTCGAAAATCTCCGCTGCAGGCCACACGCCGTTCATTGCCGCAGGCTCGCCGCTGACCATGAACATGGAGTCTTGGCAGGAGCTTTCTAACCCCCGCGATCTGACCAAGATCTTCACCACGCCGGAATACGCGGGCTGGCGTTCGCTGCGCGAGTCAGAAGATTCGAAGTACATCGGGCTGGCAATGCCGCGCTTCCTCGCGCGCCTGCCCTACGGTGCAAAGAACAATCCGGTCGAGGAATTCAACTTTGAAGAAGAGACCGGCGCTGCCGACCATAGCCGCTTCACGTGGGCCAATTCGGCGTATGCGATGGGCGTCAACATTGCGCGCTCGTTCAAGCTTTACGGCTGGTGCAGCCGCATCCGTGGCATCGAAAGCGGGGGTGCGGTAGAAGGGTTGCCGGTGCATACCTTCCCGTCGGACGACGGTGGTGTCGACATGAAGTGCCCGACCGAAATCGCCATCACCGACCGCCGCGAGGCAGAGCTCGCCAAAGCCGGATTTATGCCGCTGCTGCATCGAAAGAACTCGGACTTTGCGGCGTTTATTGGCGCACAGTCGCTGAACAAGCCGTTCGAGTACGACGATCCGGACGCGACTGCCAATGCCAACTTGGCGGCGCGCCTGCCATACATGTTCGCGTGTTGCCGCTTCGCGCATTACTTGAAGTGCATCGTGCGCGACAAGATCGGCTCGTTCAAGGAGCGCGCCGATATGCAGCTGTGGCTGCAGAACTGGCTGATGAACTATGTCGACGGTGACCCGGCGCACTCATCTGAAACGACCAAGGCGCAGAAGCCGCTCGCCGCCGCC
>DATLMT010000040.1:0-5966 GCA_035537135.1 Burkholderiaceae bacterium
TTTCTTTCAGCGTGACGTACTTGCCGGGAGAGCCGGTGAACACTTCAGCCACCTTGAAGGGCTGCGACAAAAAGCGCTGGATCTTGCGCGCGCGCGACACCGCAAGCTTGTCTTCCGGCGACAGCTCGTCCATGCCGAGAATCGCAATGATGTCGCGCAACTCCCGATAGCGCTGCAGCGTCGACTGCACGCGGCGAGTCGTGTCGTAATGCTCCTCGCCAACGACGTTCGGATCGATCTGCCGCGAGGTCGAATCGAGAGGATCGACCGCTGGATATATTCCGAGCGCAGCGATGTCGCGTGACAGCACGACCGTTGCGTCAAGGTGACCGAATGTGGTCGCGGGCGAAGGATCGGTCAGATCGTCCGCGGGCACATACACCGCCTGAATTGAAGTGATCGACCCGACCTTGGTTGACGTGATGCGCTCCTGCAGCTTGCCCATCTCTTCGGCGAGTGTCGGCTGATAGCCGACCGCGGAGGGCATGCGGCCCAGCAAAGCCGACACTTCGGTGCCCGCTAGCGTGTAGCGATAAATGTTGTCGACGAAGAACAGGATGTCACGGCCTTCGTCGCGGAAGCGTTCGGCCATCGTCAGGCCCGTCAATCCAACGCGCAGACGGTTGCCGGGCGGCTCGTTCATCTGCCCGAACACCATCGCAACCTTCGATTTGCTCAGGTCATCCTGCACGATAACCTTGGCGTCGGACATCTCGTGATAGAAATCATTGCCCTCGCGCGTACGCTCGCCGACACCGGCAAACACGGACAGCCCCGAGTGCTCGGTCGCGATGTTGTTGATCAACTCGAGCATCGTCACAGTCTTGCCGACACCGGCCCCGCCGAATAATCCGATCTTGCCGCCCTTGGCAAACGGGCACATCAAGTCGATGACCTTGATGCCGGTTTCGAGCAGCTCGACCGATGGCGACAACTCGTCGAACTTCGGCGCTTCCTGGTGAATGCCGCGGCGCTCGTCGGATTCAATCGGCCCACGCTCGTCGATCGGACGGCCAAGCACGTCCATCACGCGCCCGAGCACGCCCGGGCCGACCGGCACCATGATGTTGTTGCCAGTATCAGTCACCGCCATGCCGCGCCGCAGGCCGTCGGATGAACCCATCGCGATCGTGCGCACGACGCCATCGCCAAGCTGCTGTTGCACTTCGAACGTCAGCCCCTGCTCGACCAGCTTGTTCGCTTTATCCTCATCGAGCGTCAGCGCGTTATAGACATTCGGCATCTGATCGCGCGGAAATTCGATATCGACGACCGCGCCAATACATTGAACGATAGTTCCAGTGCTCATGGAGTTCCTGTCGCCGGTCGCGCAGCAACCGGCTTCCCTCGTTAAATTAACTGACAGCGGCTGCGCCGCCGACGATTTCTGAAATCTCTTTCGTGATGCCTGCCTGCCGCGTCTTGTTGTAGACGAGCTGCAATTCTTCGATCAACTTCTTCGCGTTGTCCGACGCGGACTTCATCGCGACCATGCGTGCGCTTTGCTCCGACGCCTGATTTTCCGCGACCGACTGGTAAACGAGCGCCTCGACGTAGCGCACCATCAGTGTGTCGACCACTGCCCGCGGGTCGGGCTCGTAAATGTAGTCCCACGAGTACGCGCGCTTCTCTTCTTCGGTCTGCGCCAGGCGGTCGGCTGTCAGCGGCAGCAATTGCTCGATCACCGGCTCCTGCTTCATCGTGTTGACGAAGCGCGTATAGGCCAGATACACCGCGTCGAGCTTGCCGTCTGCGTACTGATCGAGCAGCACCTTGACCGGACCGATCAGATTCTCGATATGAGGCCGATCGCCCATCTGAACGTAGTGCGAAACGATGTTGGCGTTCAGTCGCTGCAGAAAACCGAAACCCTTGTTGCCAATCGCGGTCGCAAGCACCTGCACGTCCTGGCCGGAAAGCTCTTTCACTTTCGCCAGCACTGCACGCTGAATGTTGGTATTCAATCCGCCGCACAACCCTTTGTCGGTCGTGATCAGGATCACGCCCGCGGCTTTTTTGCCCTCGTGCTTGACCACGAACGGATGCCGATACTCGGGATTAGCCAGCGCGAGATGCGCAACGATATTGCGAACCTTGTCCCCATACGGGCGAATCTGCCGCATGCGCTCCTGCGCCTTGCGCATCTTCGACGCGGCCACCATCTCCATCGCCTTAGTGATCTTGCGCGTGTTCTGCACGCTCTTGATCTTGCCGCGGATTTCCTTAGTACTGGGCATCTAGTTACTCGGCATCGGTTGCGGCTATGAGTTCTTCTTAAACTCAGCGATCGCTTTCGACAACTCGGCTTCGTCATCCTTCGACAAATCCTTGCTCGACTCGATACGATCAACCAGCGCAGCGTATTTGGTCTTGACGAAATCGCGCAGCGCTTTTTCGGCGCCCAGGCAGTCCTTGACTTCAAGATCGTCGAACGCGCCGTTGTTGACCGCGAACAGCGTCACCGCCATCTCCCACACCTGCAGCGGCTGATACTGCGGCTGCTTCATCAGCTCGGTCACCCGGCGGCCGCGTTCGAGCTGCTTGCGGGTGGCGTCGTCGAGGTCGGAAGCGAACTGCGCGAATGCCGCAAGCTCCCGATACTGGGCGAGTGCAAGGCGAATCCCGCCGCCAAGCTTTTTGATGACCTTGGTCTGCGCGTTGCCGCCGACGCGTGACACCGAGATGCCGGCGTTGATCGCAGGACGGATGCCAGCATTAAACAAGTCGGTTTCTAGAAAGATTTGGCCGTCGGTAATAGAAATCACGTTCGTCGGCACGAATGCGGTCACGTCGCCGGCCTGCGTCTCAATGATTGGCAGCGCAGTTAACGATCCCGTCTTGCCCTTGACTCCACCTTTGGTGAACTTCTCAACATATTCGGCGTTCACGCGCGCAGCCCGCTCCAGCAAACGTGAGTGCAGATAGAACACATCACCCGGGTACGCCTCGCGGCCCGGCGGACGGCGCAGCAGCAATGACACTTGTCGATAGGCCCACGCCTGCTTGGTCAGATCGTCATAGATCACCAGCGCGTCCTGGCCGCGATCGCGAAAATATTCGCCCATGGTGCAGCCCGAATACGGGGCGATGTATTGCATCGCTGCGGAGTCCGACGCCGACGCGGCAACGATGATCGTGTAGTCCATCGCACCGTACTGTTCAAGCTTGCGCAACACGGTTGCGATCGTCGAAGCCTTTTGCCCGATCGCGACATACACACAGATCAGGTCTTTGCCTTTCTGATTGATGATGGTGTCGACCGCGACCGCAGTTTTGCCGGTCTGGCGATCGCCAATGATCAATTCGCGCTGGCCGCGGCCCACTGGCACCATCGCATCGATGGCCTTCAATCCGGTCTGCACCGGTTGATTGACCGACTGTCGCGCAATAACCCCGGGGGCGACCTTCTCGATCACATCGGTCATCTTCGCGCTGACCGGGCCCTTGCCGTCGATCGGCTGCCCAAGCGAGTTCACCACTCGACCAATCAACTCGGGACCAACCGGCACTTCTAGAATGCGGCCGGTCGCCTTGACCGGATCGCCTTCTCGAATATGTTCGTAGCTGCCCAGTACAACCGCACCGACAGAATCGCGCTCCAGATTTAGCGCCAGCCCGAACGTATCTCCTGGAAATTCCAGCATCTCGCCCTGGCTGACGTCGGCAAGACCGTGAATGCGGCAGATGCCGTCAGTCACCGTCACGACCGTGCCCTGCGTACGGAAATCCGCTGTCAGCGTGAGCTTCTGAATCTGATTGCGGATGAGCTCGCTGATCTCGGAAGGTTTTAACTGTTGCATTGAAATTCCTAAAAGTGATTTATTCAGTACGCAGCGCCGACGCCATGCTTGAAAGCCGCCCGCGCACCGTACCGTCAATAACTTCATCGCCCACCGTGATCAGGGCTCCGCCGATCAGCGCGCTATTGACGGTCACCCGCGGCCGCACCTTGCGTTTGAAACGCCGCTCAAGGTCGCTGACCAGTTGCTCGAGCGCCGTGTCATCGACCGGAAACGCGCTCTCGATGTGCGCCTCGATCACGCCCTCGCGTTCGTTTTTCAACGACTCAAATAGCGTCGCAATTTCTGGAAGTACCGCGAGCCGATCGTTATCGATCAGCACGCGCACAAAGCTCTGCGCTTCCGCGTTCAACGCATCGCCGGTTCCCGCCGCGACCAATCCGTACAGCTGCTCCGGTCCGACCTTGGGATCACCAATCGCGTTATGCATGTCCGGATCGGAAGCGATCATCGCCAGCCGCTGCAACGCCTGCGACCACGACTCCAGCTTGCCGCCGGCGTCGGCCTGAGCGAAAACAGCTTCCGCATACGGTCGCGCGATTGTCAGGTTCTCGGCCATGCGTGTGTCTAACGCAACTGCTCGCGCAGCTGCTTTAGCAGAACAGAATGTGCTTGCGCGTCGACTTCTTTTTGCAGAATCTTCTCGGCACCGGCGACCGCAAGCAGCGCAACCTGTTCGCGCAATTGATCTTTTGCAGTTGCCATCTGCTGCTCGATCTCGGCCTGCGCCGCGGCTTTCTCGCGTGCCCCTTCGGTGCGGGCCGCACCTTTAGCTTCCTCGATCATCTGCGCAGCGCGCTGCTCAGCTTGCAGAATGATCTGCGACGAACGCTGACGCGCTTCGCCTACCGACATTTCCGCCTGCTTCGACGCGTTTTCGAGCGTGACGCGCGCAGTCTCTGCGTCGGCCAATCCGGCCGTGATTCTCCTTTGCCGATCGTCGATCGCGCGCGTAATTGGCGGCCAGACGAACTTGACGCAGAACCAGATGAACAGCGCGAACGTGATCGCCTGCGCGATCAAGGTCAGATTGAAATTCATTGTCCGCCGCGACTTAGCTAAGCACCGTCAACAATGGATTCGCGAATGCGAAGAACATCGCAAGGCCAACGCCGATAATGAACGACGCATCGATCAGACCGAGCAGCAAGAACACTTTGGCCTGCAGCTGCGGCATCAGTTCCGGCTGCCGCGCAGCGCCTTCGAGAAAGCGGCTGCACATAATGCCCACGCCGACGCACGCGCCTAAAGCGCCGAGCCCGATCATCAAGCCGATACCGATGCTGGTGTACGCCTGGACCATCGCCAGCAGTTGAAGCTTTTCCATATTGTTTGCCCTTGGTTGAAAGTCAATGATGTTCGTGCGCAATCGCGATGTAGACCACCGTCAGCATCATGAAAATGTAAGCCTGCAGCGCGACGATCAAGATGTGAAAGATCGACCAGCCGAGCGCCAGCACGATGCTCGCCACAGTGCCCACCAACCCCGCTGCAGCCATTGTCCATAAGAGCAGGAAGATGATCTCGCCTGCGTACATATTGCCGAACAACCGCAGCGAGTGCGACAGCGGCCGCGAAATCAGCTCGACAAGATTAAATAGAAGGTTTGGAATCCACAGCAGCGGATTCTTGCCGAAAGGCGTGCAGAACAGCTCGAACATCCAGCCGCCGAATCCTTTGACCGCTATCGAGTAGTAAATCATCAGCAGCCACACCGACAAGGCGAGCGCAAAAGTAGTGTTCACGTCCGCCGTAGGAACATTGCGGAAGTTTTCCTGATGCAGCACGTTGTGGTGAAACCATGCCACCAGGTCGACCGGCAAAAAGTCCATCGAGTTCATCAGCAGCACCCACAAAAACACCGTGAGCGCAGTGGCCGCCACGAATCGATGCGAGTCGCCGTGGTAAATGCCTTTTACCTGATCGTCGACGAAATCGATCAGCAATTCAACGAACGCCTGGCGCCTACCCGGCACCCCGGATGTCGCTCCACTCACGACCCAGCGCAAAAAGCCCAGCATCAAGATGCCGAGGACGATCGACACCGCGATCGTGTCCCAATGAAACGCCCAAAAGCCCTCACCCGACGCGTTGAACGTCAAATGATGCGCAATGTATTCAGTAGGTGTCTGAGGGTGTTCAGTTGCCACGGCGCGATATCTGAAT
>DATLMT010000041.1:0-3371 GCA_035537135.1 Burkholderiaceae bacterium
CCACGCCTCCTACATTCGGGGCAACCACAGCAAGACCTGCCGCCTGCGCTTCTAGTACTACATTGGGCATGCCTTCAAAACACGACGTCAGGAGCAGCAGCGACGAAATCTCCATTAACTGCGGTATATCGTCGCGCCTTCCCAGCAGCGTGAGCGACTCGCCCAGTTTCAATTCATCGATCCGCTGGCGCAAAGAAGCCTCGAATGGGCCGACGCCCGCAATCAACGCGCGCGCGTCCGGTACCTGCGCGAGCACCGCGGCAAATGTTTCGACAAAAAGGATCGGGCGCTTTTCTTCGCTAAGGCGAAAAACTCCGAGAATTACGGGCGTGTCCTCTGCGATACCCAGTTCGCGCCGCAGTTCCGCCAGCGGGCGGGGCTGTCGAGTGGTGGGGGCATCGACATCAATCGCGTTTGGAACGAGCTCGATGCGGGATGCATCAATGCCGATCCACTGTGCGTAGTCCAAATTGGCCGCGTCCGAATTGCCGGTCAACAGAACGCTGGGCGACCGCACCAGCAGCGCATACAACGGTTGAAACCAATCCTTGGACAGATACGAGAACCGGCTTGGATTGTAGTTTCGAAATGACAATACGGTTTGCGGAACCGCCGCCAACACTCCAGCCGCTGCCGCCAGCAGATTGCAATAGTCGAGCTGGGCGAACACCGCACGTGGTTTGAGGCGCCGAAACAGCTCGGCCAGATCGCGCAGGTGCAGGCCAAATACGTGCTCGATCGGAATGCCCGGGTCGCCCGAAACGATTCTTTTGAGCGCTGAGTACACGAGCGAAAGCGTTTCGCGTTCGTCGGCTTGCCGTCGTGCCAGCTGCGTGAGCGGCACGCCCTGCTCCGTTAATAAAGGCAGATAGTGCTGATTCTCTCCTTCAAGTTCCCACAGCGTCACAAACTCGACGTTGTAGCCCATACGCTTAAGTTCGCCTGCGAGATAGCACCACTGCCGCTCCGCACCGCCCGGTGGCAGGGCGTGCGTCAACACAATAACTGTGTCGCCACGTCGCAGCGGCGCATGCGTGCGCGTGCCTGCACCGCCTTGCAGCGCAGCCTTCAATTCGGCCATTAGCGAAGAACAGCGCTCGTACGGCACCGGCGGGACAAGCGTAGATAAGTACTGCAAGCGACGCTCAGTCCGCGGCGTCCGCCGTACCATCCACATCAAACCGGGCCGTCGGGACGAGTTGTCGGTTGAAGAGAAGCACAGCTGACCAGCACTCGCCGCATAGCGGCCATTGCCGCTGAGCCGGATCTCGTCAAGCGATGCCGGAACCGGCGGTAGCTGACGCGCGCCTTCGAACAGCGCAAAGCGCTCGGTTTCGTTACCGGTGGCGAGCTGGGGCAGCGCCCCAGCTACCCGCATGTGTCCGCGTTCCGGTCTGGCACGCGCCAAGGGCAACCAAGCCATACCAAAGCGAAGCAAATCGAGCAGCTTGATACGTTGCCGCCACGGCGTCGATCTGCGCAATTCGATTGACGTCACACTGCCGTCACCAAGTCGAGGATGCAGAAACGCGATTTGCCTGACCCCCAGCCGACGAAGCCCCTCGAGCTCTGACCAGCCTATCGCAGAAAGACTGCCATCGACCAATAGCAATGGCGCGCGCTTTATGGCCTCCGGTGCTTGCTCGCCTGACAATGCCTTCCAAGATATCGCTGTTCCCAACAACGGCTCACATTGGCGCGAAGCGATGATGCGAGGCCAGGCATCGGGGCATGCGGCAATCATCGACATCAGCTCGGATTCTGAGACTGAAAGCACTTGATCGGCCGACGTTTCGTTTGCATCCGCCACCACCAGTACGCCGTCCGCAATTCTCCATAGCTGCACAGACGGGGAACTGAGCTGCTCAACGAACGGGCCTGCGCCCGATGTCGTATCAGTCTGGGCAAGTCGAGCAGGATGGTGCCGCAGCCATGACTCGAACATCGCTAGTGCCCATACCTGATACGTGACAAAACCTCCCGCAGAGCGCTGCTTTCGCATGAAGCGAGTTATCGCATCGCGACCGAGGGTCGCTGCAACGAGGCAGTCGGAGCTCTCCAGCAGCTTCGACGCGACCTGAAGCAACTCATTCTGCCCCCAACGTGATACGGGGAGACCAAAGCCCTTCTTGGGCAAGTCGATCAGCTCGCGCGGCAAATAGCGATACGCAAGCTCGCGCAACAAGACCTTGCCGCGCTGGCCGTCATATAGCATCGACTGTGGCAACCGTTCGGCGAAGCGCGCCAGTTCGACATTAAGAAGCGGCGAGCGAACCTCTAGCGAGTGCTGCATGCTCATGCGATCAACTTTTGCCAAAACAGCACCCGGAAGATAGTTCTCTACATCGGTTTGGCGCAGCCGGCAGGAAAGTGGTACGTCCGTGCGATTGACTTGACCGCGCAGTTGTTCCAGGTGCTCGCGCACGCCGTCAGGTACGAATCCAATCAGTTCCTTAACATCGGTTTCGGTAGAAATCAGAATACCGCTCCCGTAGTAGGCGTTCCCAGCGCTCCAAGGGCGTCCACTTTGCTGACGCTGCTGTTCAAGCGTAGAAAAATAGCGGCCGTAACCGGCAAACATCTCGTCTCCACCATCCCCCGACAGTGCCACCGTTACAGTTTCTCGGGCGAAAGCGGACAGCATGTATGTCGGCAGACACGAGCTGTCTGCATTTGGTTCGTCGAGAACGCGGCCAATGTTTAGGAGGAAGTCGCTCGTGTTCGGCGCGATGATTTGATCGCGATGCTCAGTCCCAAGGTGCTCCGCAAATGCCTTCGCCACCTGATGCTCGCTTTCCGCAGCGCCTTGAAAACCGATCGAAAATGTCTGTAGTGGCACGCCAAGGCGGCGGCGAATCAGCGCGCAAATCGTCGACGAGTCGACGCCTCCGGATAAGAAGGCACCTAACGGCACATCGGAAATCAGTCGACGACGGAGGCTTCTAACCAAAATGTCTTCGAGTTCATCCGCAAGTTGATCAATGGGGCGGTGATCAAACCCGGTGCTTCCGGGCCGGAAATAAAAATATCTGCCAGTTCGCGGCGCTTGGCTTGGATACATAGTCAGCCAATGCCCAGCCTGCAACTTGCTTATTCCGCTGTAGATCGTGCGCGGTGCACCGACGTATTGAAACATCAATAGTTCCGCGATTGAATCGATGCTGACCTCGAGGTTGATGCCGGGAACGGCTTCGAGCGCCTGCAATTCAGACGCGAATGCGAAGCCGCCGCCGGGAAGGTCTGCGTAGTAAAGCGGTTTCTCCCCGAAAGGGTCGCGCGCAAGAATCAGCTGACCCGACTCGCGGTCGAACGCAGCCAGCGCGAACATTCCATCGAGTCGGGCTAGTGCGTCCACACCCCATAAGGCTATT
>DATLMT010000042.1:0-4735 GCA_035537135.1 Burkholderiaceae bacterium
GGCGTGTGCAACGGGTGCCAGATGATGAGCCGGCTGAAAGCACTGATTCCGGGCGCGGCAGCGTGGCCGCACTTCGAGCGAAATGCGTCCGAGCAATACGAAGGCAGGCTGGTGCAGGTTCAGGTGACCAAGTCGGCGTCGCTGTTTTTTGCCGACATGGCTGACAGCGTGATGCCTATTGCCAACGCGCACGGCGAGGGCAGGGCCGTCTTTAACGGCACCGCACAACAAAGCGACGCCATCATGGCAATGCGCTACGTCGACCCGCACCATCGAGCGACCGACGCTTACCCGTATAACCCTAACGGCTCTCCAGGCGGGCAATGTGCGTTCACCACGAACGACGGCCGCTTCACGATCGTGATGCCGCACCCGGAGCGAGTGTTTCGAACTGTGCAAATGTCATGGCAACCGCCGCAGCTTGCGGAGGATTCGCCGTGGATGCGGATTTTTCGCAACGCGCGGCGCTGGGTCGGATAGCGGCCGAAAAAAAGCCGCTCATCGAGCGGCTTTTTCAACACTACGTAAGAGAGTCTGGATTAACCGCCACCCGTTGCCGGCGGGTTACCCGTTCCGCGCTTCGTGCCCGGAGCACTGGTCGTCGGGCTGCCGGTGGTGTTGCTCGTCGTGCCCGGCTGGAAGAAACGCCCGTCGCTACGCTCCATGTCGGACCACGACACCCAGCCTTTTTCATTGCGCTTCATGCTGTCATAGCGTGAGCCGTAGAACCCGAGATACTCCTCGCGAGACACCCAGCCGTCGTTATTGGTGTCCATTTTCTTGAATTCCATGCTTTTGCCGGCGGTGCTGCCGGTCGTGGCCTCTTTACTGGCCGGCGTGGTTCCCGTCTGGGCCAACGCCATGCTGCTCGCGCCCACCAACAGCGCACTGCATGCAACTGTCACTAGCTTCTTCATAAGTCTCCTTCGATTGGTCCTTGGGAATCTGCCGCGTGCAGCAGACCTGTCATCGACCGCTCACGAGCGACCGCGTGCAAGAAACTTGGCAAAAATGATGCCTGTGAGCGAATTCGAATGGCCTCTGTAACGTCCGCGTGGCGTCGCTCAGAGACAGGGTTTCCCCTACTGAATCTTGGCGCTCTTACGCAGGCTTTCAACAAACGCCTGCACCCGCTGTTGCTGCAGACCTTCGCGAATCTGCGGAGTCACCTGCTCCAGCGGAGGAAATTGCGTGTCGCGCACATCGTCGAGGCGAATCACGTGCCAGCCAAATTGGGTCTGCACCGGCGCATCAGTCATCTGACCTTTCGACAATTTCGTCAGTGCATCGGAGAACGGCTTTACATATGAGTCGGGTGCTGCCCAGTCAAGATCGCCGCCGTTTTTTGCCGAACCGGTGTCCTTAGAGGCTTTAGCGAGCTCTTCGAACTTGGCGCCCTTCCTTAGCTGGTCGGTAATCGCTTTGGCTTCGTCTTCTTTCTCTACCAAAATGTGCCGTGCGCGATATTCCTTGCCGCCGACCTTTGCCTTCTGCTGGTCATACGCGGCTCTTATCTGTGCATCGGTAATGGGAGTCTTTTCGACCTCGTCGCGCAGCAATGCCTGAATCAGAGTGTTCTGCCGTTGAACGTCGAGCATGAACTTGACGTCTGCCTTTTCTGCGACGCCGCGTCTTTGCGCTTCCTGCAGCAGAATTTCGTTCTGAATCAAGCGGTCTTTGACCTGCTTGCGCAGCTCAGGCGAGTCAGGCTGGCCCTGCTTGGTCAGTTCTTTGACCCACGCATCTTCACGTGCCTTTGAAATCGGCTTGTTATTGACAACGGCGACGTTCTGGGCCAGCGCCACACTGCTCGCCAGCGCGAGCGCTGCGAAGGCAGTACGTTGCATCAATCGGCTACTTTGCATAGGAGGCTAGTGTCCTGAAGAGTGACTTGATGGCAAGTCAGCGTTGGGTTGACCCGAATTTGGCGCCCGTTCGACCTCGTCGGGAGCCAGTAGGTTCATCGCGAGCGCATGAATTTCGCGCTGCATGAGATCACCCAGAAGATGATACACGAGCCGATGTCGCGCCACCTTGGACTGTCCCGTGAATCGGGTGCTCACCAGCCGCAATTGGTAATGTCCGCCGCCACTGGCTGCGCCTGCGTGGCCGGCATGGCTGGCGCTGTCGTCACGCAATTCTATCGACAGCGGTTCGAGTGCCGAAAGCTTCGCGCGAATTTGCTCCAGCGTCGCGTCAGGCATCGGGAGCTGTTTTCAGATGCCGACTCAGATACACGCCGAGGCCGAGCACGAACGCGAACGTCAATCCAATCAAGCCAAAGGTCTTGAAGTCGACCCATTGCTCAGTAGTGAATGTGTACGCTACATACAGGTTCGCCGCCCCGAGCAACGCGAAAAAGCCTGCCCATAACCACAGCATGCGGTCCCATACGGCGGTCGGCAGTGGCAACTCCGAGCCGAGCAGCGCGGACAGTAGATTGCGCCGGAACAGCACTCGACCGCCGGCGAGAATGGCGGCGAAGCTCCAGTACAGCAGGCTCGGCTTCCACTTAATGAACAGCTCGTTCTGCAGCCAGATCGTCATGGCGCCGAACGCGACGATCAGAATTGCCGACAGCCACAGCATCGGCTTCACCGGCTGCCGGCGCACCAGCAGCCAGCCGACCTGCAGCAGCGTTGCGACGATCGCAACCGTCGTCGCAACGATGACTGCGATCAGATCGGGAAACGTGGCAGACGCAGCGACCGGACCGAAGACGGCTGCAACGAATGCCGCCGACTGCTCGGGAAAGCTCTTGCCGATTCGGTACGCAATGAAGAATGCAGCGACCGGAAAAAGATCGAACAGCAGCTTCACTTTTTATTTATCTTCTGAGGCTCGAATTTCAACGACGCCGAGTTGATGCAGTAGCGCAGGCCGGTCGGCGGCGGACCGTCGGGAAACACGTGACCGAGGTGCGCGTCGCAGACGTTGCAGATAATTTCGGTTCGCGTCATGCCGTGCGAACTATCTCGTTCCTCACGCACATTTGCGGAATCGAGCGCCTTGAAGTAACTCGGCCAACCGCAGCCTGCGTCGAACTTGGTGTCGGAGGCAAACAGCGGCGTGCCGCAGCACACACAGCGGTAAATGCCTTCTTCAATGTGGTCCCAGTATTTTCCGGTGAATGCGCGCTCGGTTCCCTTTTCACGCGTGACCGAGTATTCGATAGGTGACAGCTGCTGCTGCCACTCCGCTTTTGACTTATTCAATTTCACTTCGTTTTCCATTGGCTACCTCAAGACGAGCACGACAGCTCGAGCGTTCGAGCCCAGTCAGGCGGCTCCTTCGCATAGGCTTCGAACTGTGGTTGTTCATCGTACGGCTGCTGCAGAACTTTCAGCAGACGCTGAACTTCGGTGAAATCGCGCACGCCGCCATCACCTCGAGCCTGGCGAATTGCTACCTCGGCAAGGTGGTTGCGCAAAATGTACTTCGGGTTGGCTCGATTCATTCGCACCGCCCGCTCGGTGTCGAGCGAACCTTCGCTGCGCAGCCGGTTCCGATAGCCCTCCGCCCACGCGTCAAATGCCGCGCGATCGACAAAAAGGTCGCGTACGCTGTCTTTGCCGTCCACGCGCAGCGTCGAAAGCGCGCGCCAGAAAATTGTCCAGTCGGCATGGGTCGCCTGCAGCAGATCCATAGCGCCGCTGATCAGCAATTCGTCGTCGGGCTGCTGCGTGGCAAGCCCGAGCTTTGCGCGAAATACGGCATCGATCGCCTGCGAATATTCGCTCAGGTAACTATCGATCGCGGATTTGGTCGCATCCACGTCCTCTGTGAGCGCCACCAGCGCCTGCCCGAGCGCGTAGAGGTTCCAGTGAGCGATCTGCGGCTGCATGTTGTACGCATACCGGCCCTGGACGTCGCTGTGATTGCAGATGTAGCCACCATCGAACGCGTCCATGAATCCGAATGGACCATAGTCGATCGTGAGGCCCAGGATCGACATGTTGTCGGTGTTCAACACCCCGTGGCAAAAGCCGACCCCCTGCCATTGCGCCACCAACCGCGCCGTGCGCCGCGCAACCTGTTCCAGAAACGCAAGATACGGTCGTTCTGCCGCGCGGCACTCCGGATAAAACTGTGCAACCACATAATCGGCGAGCTGGCGCAACGCATCGTATTGCTGGGTCCAGTAGAAGTATTCAAACGATCCGAAGCGGATAAAGGTCGGTGACATGCGCAGCGCGACCGCCGCGGTCTCAACCGATTCGCGAAACACAGGCTGATCGGAACCGATGACTGCAAGCGCGCGCGTCGTTGGAATCCCCAGATGATGCAACGCCTCGGAGCCGAGAAACTCGCGGATCGACGAGCGCAGCACCGCACGTCCGTCGCCCATACGCGAATACGGCGTCTTGCCCGACCCTTTGAGCTGCAGCTCCCAGTGTTCGCCGGTGGGGCCCACGGCCTCGCCGAGCAACAGCGCGCGGCCGTCGCCCAATCGCGGCACGTAAACGCCAAACTGATGACCCGAATACACAGCGGCCAGCGTATCGCTGCCCGCTAGCTGTCGATTGCCGGCCAGAACTTCGATCAAGGCCGGCTGGGCGTTGTCACCGAGGCCTACTAACGCCGCTGCCGAATCAGAAAATCCGACCAGATACGGCTCCGGCAGCGGCGCCGGCGCCAGTCGGGTGTAGAAGACCGAAGGCAGGCGTGCAAATGAATTGTCAAAGCGCAATCCGAGATCGACCGCTGCGCGATCGACGCGCGACTGGTCCGGCAT
>DATLMT010000043.1:0-6844 GCA_035537135.1 Burkholderiaceae bacterium
CCCAAAGGAGTTCTTCAGGGCCACGTCGATGCGCATATCGCGTGCGGTATTCGCGCAATAGTCAAGATCGCACTCGGGGTCCTGGTTGAAGATATTGATGGTCGGCGGCGATATCTGATGGTGCAGCGCTAATGCTGTAACAACGGATTCAATGCCGCCGGCTCCGCCGAGCAAGTGCCCAGTCATCGACTTGGTCGAATTGACGACCAAATGTCGCGCTGCTTCTCCCAACGCGGCCTTGATCGCTTTCGTCTCGTTGATGTCGCCCAACGGGGTAGAGGTGCCGTGCGCGTTCAAATACTGAACCTCGTCGGCATTGACTTTCGCGCTGCGCAGCGCAGCAAGCATGCAGCGACGTGGGCCGTTCATATCGGGCGCCGTCATGTGGTAAGCATCGGCGCTCATGCCGAAGCCGACCAGCTCGCAGTAAATGCGAGCTCCGCGTCGCTTGGCGTGCTCGTACTCTTCGAGCACCATAATGCCCGCGCCCTCGCCCATCACGAAGCCGTCGCGATCGCGGTCGAATGGGCGGCTCGCGGCGGCAGGGTCGTCGTTGCGCGTCGACAGCGCCTTCATCGAATCAAACCCGCCGATACCCAGCGGCGAAATCGTCGATTCCGAGCCGCCGGCCAGCATCACGTCGGCATCATCGTGTTCGATCAAACGCCCTGCGTCGCCGATGGAGTGCAAACCGGTCGTACATGCGGTCACGATCGCCAGGTTGGGCCCCTGCAACCCGTACTGAATCGACACCGCACCTGCGATCATGTTGCTGATCGAGCCGGGAATCAGAAACGGAGACACACGCCGCGGACCGCGATTCATCAGCTCGGTGTGATTGTTCTCGATCATCGGCAGTCCGCCAATACCCGAGCCGATCACGCAGCCGATGCGCTCGCAATTGGCCTCGGACACTTCGATGCCCGAATCCTTCAGCGCCTGCGCCGATGCCGCGACCCCGTAATGAATAAACGTGTCCAGCCGCCGTGCCTCCTTCGGGGGCGTGTATTGAGCAACGTCGAAGCCCTTGACTTCACCCGCAATGCGGCACTGCAAACCTGATGTGTCGAAGCGGGTGATCGGGCCGATGCCGGAGCGCCCCGCCAGCATCGCTTCCCACGAACTCGCAACGTCGTTACCGACCGGGCACACCATCCCGAGGCCGGTGGCCACTACTCGGCGCTGTTGCAAGGGACTCCTCGGAATTGCTGAAGCGTATGAAGCGGGGGGTCAGACTTTCTGATGCGAGTTGATGTAATCGATCGCCTGCTGCACGGTACGAATTTTCTCGGCTTCTTCGTCCGGGATTTCGCATTCAAACTCATCTTCGAGCGCCATGACGAGCTCAACCGTATCAAGCGAGTCCGCGCCGAGGTCTTCGACAAATGCCGATTCGGTCTTGATGTCTGCCTCGTTGACGCCTAGTTGCTCGGCGACAATCTTCTTGACTCGTTGTTCGATGTTTTCCATTCACTCCTCCAGAGCAAAAAAGCGCGCGAATTCTAACAGCCCGGATTCAAACTACTGCGCGCCCCAATCTTGCGTCTTCGGTGCCCGATGTATGTCGACACCGATCGTCGGCGCAAACCTGGGGGCTGCTTGCTGCGTTGCACGTCACGCCATGTACATGCCGCCATTGACGTGAATCGTGGCGCCCGAAATGTAGGACCCCGCAGCCGACGCGAGAAACACAACCGCGGCGCCGATCTCGTCAACAACGCCCAGGCGGCCCAGAGGAACCTGCGCGAGCAGAGATCGAGTCTGCTCATCCGTAAGCTCGCGTGTCATGTCGGTCTCTATAAACCCAGGTGCGATGCAATTGACCGTGATGTTGCGGCTCCCAAGCTCACGCGCGAGTGCGCGCGTCATGCCGGTGACGCCGGCCTTGGCCGCGGCATAGTTTGCCTGGCCCGCATTGCCGCTCGCGCCGACGACCGACGTGATGTTAATGATGCGGCCGTGGCGGGCCTTCATCATGCCGCGCAGGACCGAGCGCGACAGCCGAAAGACCGCCGAGAGGTTGGTGTCGATTACCAACGACCAGTCGTCGTCCTTCATGCGCATAGCAAGCGTATCGCGCGTAATGCCCGCGTTGTTGACGAGAATCGACAGTTTGCCGTGCTCTTTGCCGATTGCGTCGATCAAGGCGTCAGCGGCGGCCGCGTCACACACGTCGAGCACCGCGCCGCGGCCCCGCCCCTGTGCGGCGAGTCTTTGCGAGATCTGGTCAGCGCCGCGCAGCGAGGTTGCAGTGCCGACGACGGTCGCGCCGGCGCGGGCAAGCTGATCGGAAATGGATGCGCCGATCCCGCGCGACGCGCCGGTGACGAGCGCAACTTGATCTTGAAGACAGTCCGGTTGAAAGACGTTCATGCGTTCAGCACCGCCAGCGCGCTGGCGAGCGTGGCGCGGTCGTTCACCGCCAGACTCTCAAGGCTTGGTGCAATTCGCTTCGTCAGCCCGGACAGCACTCTGCCGGGCCCACACTCGACGACATGCGTCACACCAAGGTCACTCATCTTGCGAATCGTGTCGGCCCAGCGCACGGGACTTGCGGCCTGTCGCGCTAGCGCATCGGCAATCATTGAGCCGACCGATTCGATCGACACGTCAACGTTGTTGATCAGATCGATGCGCGGCGTCTTCAGCGGCAACTGCGTGAGCCGCTGTCGCAGCCGATCGCTTGCAGGTTGAGCAACGACGAATGGAACGGAGCCGACACCGCAAGTGGCACTGCGCGCTTGGCTCCCAACCGCTTCGCAACTTCGCACGCGCGCTCGACTGCGTGCGAGTGCCCCGCGATCACTACCTGAGATGGTGCGTTGAAGTTGACTGGCTCTACGACTTCGCCTTGAGCGGCTTCGCTGCAAGCCTGCTGCACGGTCGCATCGCGCAAACCGAGAATCGCGGCCATTGACCCGATGCCGACCGGCACCGCTTCCTGCATCGCCTGCGCGCGAAACCGAACCAACCGCACCGCGTCTTCCAGTTCGAGCACGCCGGCGGACACCAACGCGGTGTATTCGCCGAGACTGTGGCCGGCAACGACAGCGGGCTCAACACCATCGGCTGCGCGCCACGCCGCGTAGATCGAGTAAGCCGCAGTCAGCAGTGCCGGCTGAGTGTTAATCGTCAGGTTCAACTCCTCGGACGGCCCGGCGTCGATCAACGCGCCGATGTTCTGCCCGAGCGCACTGGACGCGCGCGCGACGATCGATTGCACCACGGCGTTGTCGCGAAACGAATCGAGCATGCCGACCGACTGCGACCCCTGACCCGGAAACACGAAAGCGACTTTCATCCTTGCGGAGAGTTACCAGCGCAACAGCACCGAACCCCAAGTGAACCCACCGCCAACACCTTGCAGCATCACGTGCTGGCCGCCCTTAATACGGCCATCGCGCACCGCAAGGTCGAGTGCGAGCGGCACCGACGCTGCCGAAGTATTGCCGTGCCGATCAACCGTCGCGACCATTTTTTCCTCGGCCACGCCCACACGCTTGGCAATCGCGTTCAGTATTCGCACGTTAGCCTGATGCGGAATCAGCCAGTCGAGTTGCGCAGCGTCCAGTCCAGCGTCCTGCAAGACCTTCAATGCCGACGTGCCGAGCACATTGACCGCGAGCTTAAACACCGCCGGGCCGTCCATTGTCAGAAATGGATGACCTTCAACCTTTCCCTGCGAAAGACGCCCCGCGGTACACAACACCGCGGCCTGCGAGCCGTCGGCTTTCAACTCGGAAGCAATCAATCCGGCGGCCTTCGATGGTTCGAGCACCACGGCGCCCGCACCGTCCCCGAATAACACGCACGTGGTGCGATCGTTCCAATCGAGAATCCTCGAAAACACTTCGGCGCCAATGACGAGCGCACGCCGGTTCAATCCGGCGCGAATCATCGCGTCGGCCACCACCAGGCCGTAAACGAATCCGCTGCAAACCGCCTGCACGTCGAATGCGGTCAGCTGCTCGGCTTCAAGCTGCGCTTGGATCAGACACGCTGTGCTTGGAAATATCTGATCCGGTGTCGAGGTAGCGACCACGACCAGATCAATGTCGCGCACGGTACGACCTGCTGCTCGCAAAGCCTCGCGCGCGGCTCGAGCACCAAGATCGGCTGTCGTCGTCCCATCTTCCGCCAGATAACGCTGCCGAATGCCAGTGCGCGCAACGATCCACTCGTCCGACGTTTCGACGCCCCGCCGCGCGAGATCACGCGCGAGTTCGGCGTTCGAAACAACACGCGCCGGAAGCGCCGAACCGGTACCCGTGATGCGTGAATACGTGTCTGTCATGCCCCGGCGGGAGCCGGGTGAATCCCGCGGCTGGCGCGCTCCAACTCCGCCAACTGCGCAACGAAAGGCCGCATCTCTGCGACGGTCCGCTCCAGTACGCGGTGCCGCGCCTGCTCGAAGCCGCGCTTGAGCGCGCTTTCGAACGCGATCGCATCGGCCGATCCATGGCTCTTGATCACAAGCCCGCGCAAGCCGAGCAAACTCGCGCCATTGTGGCGCCGATGGTCGACGCGTCGTTTAAAACGCCGCAAGACCGGTAACGCGGCGATCGCCTGCAGGCGCGACAGCGCGCCACGCGTGAACTCTTCGCGCACGAATCCCGCGAGCATCAGCGCCAGACCTTCTGATGTCTTCAGCGCAACGTTACCGACAAAGCCATCGCACACGATGACGTCTGCCGTGCCTTTGAAGATGTCGTTGCCTTCGACGTTGCCTACGAAGTTGAGGGGGCTGGCGCGCAACAACTCCGCAGCCTGCTTTACGACCTCGTTGCCCTTGATCAGCTCTTCGCCGATGTTGAGCAGTCCCACTGTCGGGCGATCGATGTCTTCGACCGCCGCAACCAGCGCACTGCCGAGCACGGCAAACTGCACAAGATGTTCCGGACTGCAGTCGACGTTAGCGCCGAGATCGAGCACGGTAGTGACTTGACCTTTCTGGTTCGGCAGCACCGCCGCAATCGCCGGACGATCGATTCCGTCAAGCGTCTTTAGCACGAAGCGAGCGATCGCCATTAATGCGCCGGTATTGCCGGCGCTGACGCACACATCAGCGCGGCCTTCCTTGACAAGATTGATCGCAACGCGCATCGAAGAGTTGCGTTTGGTGCGCATCGCGATCGCCGGTGCATCGCCGCTTTCGACCACTTCCTCGGCGTGCTGCAGCTCGAGGCGATCGTGACGTCTACCCTTCAGTGCCGCTTCGACGTCGGGGCAGCGGCCGACCAACACAAGCTGCGCATCCGTCTGATGTTCGACGAACGCCAGCGACGCCGGTACGGTCACAGCGCAGCCGTGGTCGCCGCCCATGCAATCAACGGCGATTCGCGTCGTCACAGTGAAATCGCTCGCACGCGGGTTGAATCACTGCGCGCGGCGCGAGTTACTCGTCGCTCTTGGTCTGAATGACCTTCTTGCCGCGGTAAAAACCGGTTGGGCTGACGTGGTGGCGGCGGTGCACCTCTCCGGTGGTCGGCTCGATCGCCGTGGGAGGATTCGTCAAAAAGTCATGGGAGCGATGCATCCCACGCTTCGCAGATGACTTCTTGTTTTGCTGGACAGCCATGGCTAACCCCGCGAAAAGGCGGCGATTGTACCCGAGCACACGCCGCGCGGGGCACTAGTGGCGTGCCCCATCGTCGCTTCGCGAAGCGATCAGAGCCGCAAATGGATTCGGCGCGGCAGTTCCCGTCAGATCAGGATCCGATGCCAACGGCAATGCGCATTCTTCGTGACGCGGCACCAGCGGCAGCGAAAGAATCACCTCGTCCTCCACCCAGTCGTAAATGCTCATATTTTTCGAGCCAACGACCGCGTCGACCTCATCATCTTCGATCGGAAGCGAATTGAGCTCCTCCTCGCTGTCGACAAAACGAAATTGCATTGTTCGATCAAGCGCGAATTCGAGCGGACCATTGCAACGTTGACACGTCAACGTTAATAACGCGGCTACATGCAAATTGGCAGCCGGATGACCTTCGTCGTCGATTAGTCCGGCGATCTTGTATCGAATGTCTCCTTGCGCGGTTGGGACGAACTCAGCCAGGCGGGGCATCTGCACGATCGGGACGTCACCCTCGATTTGACGGCGGGAGCGCGCGAGCTCAAAACTATCGATTGCCAGCAAGGAAGCAGTCATCAGTGTGGCGCTGTCGCACGGCGCATCTACACTTGTTAAATGAGTCGTCCGCCGATCGTACTCGCTTCGACGTCGCGTTACCGGCGCGAATTGCTCGAGCGATTGCGGCTGCCGTTCCAGGTGCACGCTCCGCAGGTAGATGAGACCGCGCTACCCGACGAATCACCGCGCGAAACTGCGCTGCGGCTGGCGCACCGCAAGGCTGCAGACGTCGCTTCGCGCGTGCCGAGCACCATCGTCATCGGATCGGACCAGACATTGGACCTGGAAGGAATAGCGCTGAGCAAGCCACTTTTGCATCAAGCGGCGCTTGCGCAGCTGCAATCGTTGCAGGGACGCACCGCCGTGTTTTACACCGCGCTCGCGGTGATCGGCCCCTCACCAGAGAGCCTTCAGATCGACTGCGTGCCGACCACCGTGACGTTTCGCGATCTGCCCAGCGCGCAGCTCGACGTGTACTTGCGCGCCGACCGGCCATACGACTGCGCGGGAGCGGCGAAGATCGAATCGCTCGGCATTGTATTGATCCAAAGCGCCCAATCAGACGATCCGACGGCGCTGATCGGGCTGCCGCTGATCCGCTTGACGTCGATGCTCGCGTCGGCGGGCATCGACGTGCTTGCATGAAAAGCGGCACGCTGTATCTGCTGCCGGCGCCCATTTCAACCGCTTCGCTCGACGCAGTATTGCCGC
>DATLMT010000044.1:0-2511 GCA_035537135.1 Burkholderiaceae bacterium
GCCTGGAAAGTTAGCGTTGAGCCTGAAAGCGTATCGAGTCGGCGGCTTCGTACGCGATCAATTACTCGGTAACGAGCGCCGCCATCTTGGCGACCTGGACGCCGCGCTTGAGACCGACCGCGACTGGGTTGTCGTCGGATCTACGCCCGAGCAGATGACCGCGCTGGGCTATCGGCCAGTCGGCAAGGACTTCCCGGTGTTCCTGCATCCGGAGACGCACGAAGAGTATGCGCTCGCCCGCACGGAGCGTAAAACCGGTCCAGGCTATAAAGGATTCGTCGCACACGCCGCACCCGACGTCACTCTCGAGCAGGATCTCGCGCGGCGCGATCTGACGATTAATGCGATGGCACTCGATGATGCCGGTGCACTGATCGATCCCTATCAAGGAAAGCGTGACCTCGACGCTGGCATCCTGCGGCACGTCAGCCCTGCATTCGTGGAAGACCCGGTGCGCATCTTGCGGGTCGCGCGATTTGCGGCGCGCTTTCCAACTTTCAAGGTTGCACGCGAGACGGCAGAGCTGATGCGTGAGATGGTGCGCAATGGAGAAGCCGATGCGCTGGTTCCGGAGCGAGTGATGCAGGAAATCTCGCGCGGATTAATGGAGTCGAAACCGTCGCAAATGCTGAACGTGCTTGTCTCATGTGGGCTTATCGACAGGTTGTTTGCCGAACTCGAAGACCTGGGACCGACCAGCGCCGCACTCGACCGCGCAGCCCAGCGCGGCCTTGTGTTGCCCTCGCGATTCGCCGTACTGGCCGGCGCAAGCCGATCAGCGCGCGCCGTCTCTGATTTTCTAGGCAAGCTGCGCGTGCAGCACGACGCAGCACAACTCGCGCGGCTGCTTGTTGAATTGCGCGAGCCGCTGAGGAACGCCGAAACTTCGGCAGCGATTGTTGAGGTTCTGGAGCGCAGCGACGCGTTCCGCCGGCCCGAACGATTCGAGTGGCTGCTGCAGGCATTCGAAGCCGCAGCCGACGCATCGGCTGACCGTTTCCGGCGTGCGCTGCGTGTCGCAAGCGAAGTTGATGCAGGCGCGCTGGCGAGCCTGCATCGCAATGATCCGAGCCAGATTCAGAGGGCGGTCAGGCAGGCGCGCATTGTCACCGTCGGCCGCGAGCTGCACGGCACGTCGACGTAGGGCGGGCTTAGATCAACTGCGTCAGCAGCATAAACAGCAGCGATAAGACAATCGTGCTGGTAAACGGCAGCACATACTCCCGGCCGTTGCGCTTGAAGTGCAGATCACCCGGCAGCCGGCCGATGCCAAGCCGGCTGAGCCACGGCTGCAGTGCAGTCAGCACCAGCAATGCGATGAACGTCGTCAGCAGCCATTTCATCGCGGCAGTTTAGTCATAGCGAGTGCAGGCGATCGCCTCGCGCAAACCCCATCAGCGGCCCACGCACACCGCGACCAACCATCAATACCTTCATCAGCTCGCCCATCTCGGCTTCGGACACCAACCGGTGCAGCGCACCCGCGTTGCGAGGTGTGTGATCCGATTGCAGTTGATCGAGCACGCCGCAGTTCAGCAGAAAGTTCGCCTGGGATGTGTAGCCGAGCACATCTAGCCCCGCAGCATGTGCTGCTGCTGCCATTGCGGAAAAATCGACGTGCGCAGTCACGTCGTTTAATCCCGCCATCCATAACGGATCGCCATGAGCGTGGTGCCGAAAATGGCACATGACGGTACCCATCAGCCGCTGCGGGTGGTAGTACTCACGCTGTGGAAATCCGTAATCGACGACCAGCAGCGTGCAGCGTGCGAGCCTATGCGCACTTGATCGCATCCAGCTTTCGGCGATCAGGTTCAGTTCCGACGCGTACCCGTCCGGAAGCATGCCGTGTTCGGCTTCGATCGCTGCAACCGCTTCAGCAAGCTCTTCGCCCGCTTCGCGCTCATCGAATGCAAACCCGTCGCCTCGGGTCACGACACCGCGCTCGCACGTGACATTGCTGCGCTTAACAAAAAGCTTGACCGGCATCACATCGAGCACTTCATTGGCGAGCATGACGCCTTCGAAGCCCTGCGGTGCGCTTATCCAATTCACCGGTGCACCTTGCAGCCGCTTGCGCTGCCGCTCGGTCAGATCCGGCGAAACCTCGACAATCGAATAACTTTCGAGGCCGACGTCCCGCTGCGCCAGTGCCGCGATCACATCGCACGCAAGAGCTCCGGAGCCCGCCCCGAACTCGACTATGCGCGCGGGCACCTGCTCGAAGAGTTGTGCGATCTGCTGCGCCAGCGCCTGCGCAAAAAGCGGCGAAATCTCCGGCGCCGTTACGAAATCGCCGCCTGAAGCGGAGTCTCCGAACTTCGGCGCACCGGCCGCGTAATAACCGAGGCGCGGCGCGTACAACACCAGCTGCATGTAGCGATCAAATGGAATCCAGCCTCCCGCACGCTGGATCTCGCCGGCGATATGCGCACTGACACGCTGACTGTGCTCGATCGCCGCAGGATCGGGCAGCGGCATTGAATGTGCGAGGGACATCGATCCATCGTA
>DATLMT010000045.1:0-3561 GCA_035537135.1 Burkholderiaceae bacterium
GGATGGCAGCGTCAGTTGGCGCTACTCGCCGCGTTTACGTTTCCTATTGCAATGGCACTGCTGTATGTCATGTGGGTGGCGTTGCGCCGTACACGGCGGGAGCTGACAGCGCAGCAAAGCCTGCAGCGCGAGATCGAACAAAGAGCGCGCGTCGAAACGACACTGCGACATGTGCAGAAGCTCGAGGCGCTTGGGAGATTGACCGGCGGGGTAGCGCACGACTTCAATAACTTGCTGACAGTCGTCAACAACAATTTGCACTTGATGCGCCGTCTCAACCCTAGTTTGGCGAACAACCAGCAGCTGGCGGCAATGGGGCGAGCGGTATTGTCGGGCGAGCGGTTGACGAGACAATTGCTCGCATTTGCGCGGCGCCAACCGTTGCAACCTGAGGTCGTTTCGGTTCAGGAGCGATTAGCTGCGCTGCTTGCGCTGATCGCGCCGACTTTAGGGGCGAGGATCGAGGCTTCGGTAGAAGTGGATGAAGAGACAAAGGCAGTGCTCGTCGATCCAGCTGAGCTCGAACTCGCGATCATCAACCTTGCCGTCAACGCCAAGGACGCGATGCCAGACGGTGGGCGATTGACACTCAGCGCCCGAAACGCTGTGCCTGCGGAAATAGAGATCGCCGGCGAGTTCGTCGTAGTGACCGTGGCCGATACGGGAACTGGCATCGATCCAGAATTGACCGAGCGCATCTTCGAACCATTTTTTACGACCAAGCCCGCGGGGCAGGGGACCGGGCTCGGTCTAAGCCAGGTCTACGGGATGTGCGCGCAGGCTGGAGGCACAGCGCGCGTTGCGTCGACACCTGGCCGCGGGACAAGCGTCAGTCTTTACCTGCCTGCCACCGCTCCCTTGCCCGTCGCGGTCGGCGCGCACGATCAGCGGGACGACGACACACTCGACTGCAACATTTTGCTGGTGGAGGATAACCAGGAGGTCGCCGCGGCCACCGAGCCG
This sequence comes from Burkholderiaceae bacterium, assembly GCA_035537135.1. GTDB lineage: Bacteria > Pseudomonadota > Gammaproteobacteria > Burkholderiales > Burkholderiaceae_F > JACCZX01. The sequence continues at coordinate 964 of DATLMT010000045.1, forward strand.
TTGCTTCAAACGGTAGGGTGCACTGTGAAGTGGGCGATGAGCGGAGACGCGGCACGCACGATGGTCGATGCCGAGCCCGGCAAGTTTGACATCGTGGTCAGCGACATGGCAATGCCGGGCGAACTGGACGGCCTTGCGCTCGCCGAATACCTTCGGAAGCACTATCCGGAGATTCAGGTGGTGCTGATGACGGGTTACACGAATCAATTGCAGGAGGCGGTGGCGCGCCGGTTCAACGTGCTGGCAAAGCCGTGCTCGCCCGAGGTATTGACGAACGCGATGCGAGACGCGATTCGCAGACGCAAGGCGTCCCGAGTGGCCACTGTAGAAGAGTAGTTCTGTATAGAGCGCGGATAAAAAAAGCCCGATCTGGTGAGAGATCGGGCTCGGAAAGCACCACCCAAGGAGGAGACAGAGGAGTCTGGGTTGAGCCCAGACAGTGGTGCCAAGGAGACAACCGTTACAGCGCCTTTGTACGCGCCTTCATTGCTCCGCAAGCGTGAAGTTGATCGAGTTTTTCCGCCAACTTTGCGCTTTAGCAGGTCCTTGGGTAATTATTTGAAAGCGATCGATTAGGCAGCCTTGCGCTTCGCCGATGCTTTGACCGAGTCGTTGGCAGCGGCAGTGGCCTTCATCGTCACCGCCGTGGCCGCCGATACGTTCGACTCCGCCATTTCAACGGCCTGGCGCGTTGCACGTGCAAACGTGTCATACGCCGTATTGGCGGCGGCAACGGCGCTCTTGAGCATCGACACCGCGGGCTCCGATCCGGCCGGCGAGTTTTTCGAAGCAAAGTCGATCAGCTGCGCCACTTGCTTGTTGTTCTCGGCAATCTGCGCCTCGACGATGCGCGATACCTCGGTGCTAGCACCGTTAGCAATGCTGTAAGCGTTGCGCGAGTAGCTGACGGCTTTCTCGAGCGTCGGCTGGGTCATTCCACCCGATAGCGCGAGCAGCTCTTGGACATCTCTTACCGACAACATCGCTTGCGTACGCTGAACCGATTCCTCAAGCGTCGCCTTGGCGGCTGCCAGATTGAGTTCCATGAAGCGCTCGGCGGTATCGAACCAGGTCTGGCTCAGGGATATCGCGGCGTCCATCTGACTTTTCTGAATTTCCGTAAATTGCGCGGGTGTGGCAAACATTAAACACTCCTCATGGTGGGTAAAAGATTCGGCCCTTCAAAGAGCTCGGCTATTGCCGCGCTGCAGTTACTCGTTGCGGTTGCTGCAGTGCACAAGCGAATTTTAGGGGCTATAAGGGCGAAGTCAAGCGATTTTGATGCAACGCACTAAAATGGCCTGATGTTACTGATACCGATGTTCATGGCAGGCATCAGTGCTTGACCAGCGGCCTGCCGCAAGACAAACATGGCTCGCAATGGCGCCGCTGGCGTTCGTGCTGCTTTGGAGCACCGGGTTTATCGTCGCCAAGTACGCCGCCCCGCATGCTCCGCCGCTGACATTTCTGCTGTATCGGTTCGCAGGAGTCATTGCGATCTTGCTGCCGATTGTCGCTGTGATGCAGGCACCGTGGCCGCACGGCGTAAAGGCGTGGCGCGACGTCGCCATCGTCGGCGTGCTGCTGCAGGCGGCCTACCTTGCCGGCGTGTGGGTCGCGATTGCGCTCGGAATGCCGGCGGGTGTGTCGGCATTGCTGGTGGGCGCGCAGCCGTTGTTGACGGCGCTGCTGGCATTTACGATCGGAGAACGCGCGTCGCGCGTGCAATGGGCCGGGCTGCTGATTGGCTTCGCTGGCATCGCTCTGGTGCTGTCTGACCGCCTGACACTCGCCGGAGTCGCACCGCTGGCATTGATCGTCAATCTAGTCGCACTGGCGGGCATCACGGTCGGAACGCTGTATCAAAAGAAGCATGTGGCCGACATCGATCTACGCACCGGCAGCCTGATTCAATTTGCGGCGTCGTTCGTCATACTGTTGCCCTTTGCGATCGCCACCGAATCCATGGTGGTCGATTACACCGTCGATTTCTGGCTCGCGCTTGGATGGTCGATCGTCGCGCTTTCTCTGGTCGCCATCATGCTGCTGCTGGTTATGATTCGACGCGATCGTGCCACCGAAGTGACGAGCTTGATGTACCTGACGCCGCCGGCGACCGCGGTAATGGCGTGGTTGTTATTTGATGAGCGGCTCGGCGCAGTTGCATGGGCGGGCGTACTGGTGACGATGGCCGGAGTGGCATTGGTGCTGACGAGAAAGCAGTCAGGGAATTGATCAGTGGCCCAGGAACGCGAGCCGCCTCACCCGCGCACCCACTATCGGTATTTCCAGCGCGTCACGACGCGCTGGATGGATAACGATGCCTACGGCCACGTGAACAACGTGGTTTACCTGAGCTGGTTCGATACCGTGGTGAATGATTTTCTGATGCGCTCCGGCGTGCTGGACCCGCAGCACGGGCGCGTGGTCGGCTTCGCCGTCGAGACGCAGTGTCGATATTTATCGCCGCTGGCATTTCCGCAAGCGGTCGAGGCGGGGCTCAGAGTGGGGCGCGTCGGAACGTCGAGCGTGCGCTACGAAATTGCAGTCTTTGCGGAAGGTGCGCAAGGCGCCAGCGCCCAAGGCCACTTCGTCCAC
>DATLMT010000046.1:0-15067 GCA_035537135.1 Burkholderiaceae bacterium
TCGCGTTGAACGACGGCTTGCCGTCTGCATCGAACGCGACGATCTCGCCGTCGAGAATGACACTATTGACGGCTTGCTGTCGGAGCTCTGTGCATAGCTTCGGAAAATCGGCGGCGAGGTCTAACCCGCGCCGTGAACGCAGCATGACCCGCTCACCTTCCACAAAAGCAAGCACGCGATAGCCGTCAAGTTTCGGCTCCCACATCCATTCGGCGTGATTAAATGGTGCATCGCCGAGCTCGGCCTGCATCGGCGAAAGCGCGGACGGCATCGACTCGGCAGCGCCGGCGGCAACCAGGCGTGCTGCAGCAATGCGGTGCGCTGGAACAGTCTTCAGATCTTCGACCGATGCACCCGACAGCACCGAGCGGTTCTGCGCAGTGACATCGGCGTGCGAGACGAAGCGATCCTTGTGTTTGATTACAAGCCAGTTCTTGCGGTCCTTCATGCGCACCAGCGCAAATGAGCCCTTCACCTTCTCCCCGCGCAGCAGGAAGCCCAGCTTGCCTTGCTCAATGCCCTCGCGAACCAGCTGCTCTGCTTGCGCGCGATCGTGAAACCAATACTCTTGACCTTCGTCTGGCGTGTAGACGCCGCAATCCCACACGATCATTTCGCCGGCACCGTATTGCCCGGCGGGAATCACGCCTTCGAACGACGCGTAGTCGTATGGATGGTCCTCGGTCTGCGCCGCCAACCGCTTCTCGTTCGGATCGAGCGACAGTCCTTTCGGAACGGCCCACGACTTCAGCACACCGTCGCACTCCAGCCGCAAGTCGTAGTGCATGTGGCGCGCCGAGTGCTGCTGAATGACAAACAACAATGGGCCGCTTTGAGCGTCGCGTAGTGCGGCGGCCGGCTCCGGAGTAGCCGAAAAACTGCGCTTGGCGGAATATTCGGTGAGCTGGCTTTTTTTCACGCAGGAATTTTAGGATCAAGGCACATGACCGGTCAGAGGCTGGTGGCGGGAGCGAGTGGCTATTCTTTCAAGGAGTGGAAGGGAAACTTTTATCCAGAAAAGATGAAGCCCGAACAAATGCTCGCGTGGTACAGCGAACGCCTGCCTACGGTCGAGATCAACAACACCTTTTATCAAATGCCAAAGGCAGCCGTGCTTGAAAATTGGGCGAATACGACCCCCGCAGATTTCAAGTTCGCCATCAAGGCGCCACGCCGGATCACGCACATGTCGCGACTGAAGGCTGACACCGCGGCCGACTCAGTCACTTTTCTCTACACCACCCTCGCCGCACTCGGCGTCAAGCGCGGCCCGGTGCTGTTTCAGCTGCCGCCCTTCATGAAAAAGGACTTGCCGCTCCTGAGCGAATTCCTGAAGCTGCTGCCGGACGGACACGGTGCCGCCTTCGAGTTTCGCAACGACAGCTGGTTCGATGATGACGTGTACGAAGCGTTGAAAGCAGCCGGCGCTTCCTTATGTGTGTCCGAGCGCGAAGACAACGGTCCGCCACCGCTGGTGGAAACCGCTTCATGGGGCTACGTGCGGCTGCGGCTGGAAAATTACTCGGACGACGATCTGCAACAGTGGGCGACCCAACTTGCAGCGACCGGATGGCGCGATATCTACGTTTACTTCATGCACGAGCCGACGGCCCCCTTGTACGCTCAGACCTTGATGCGCTTTGCGTCCTAAATGCCACCGACTTGATCCAGACCGTATGTACAAAACCGTCACCCGCATCGCTCGTTTTGCCTGTGTGGGCGTGCTGCTGGCCGCATTGAGCGGTGCAGCACTCGCACAACCGGGCAAGACAATTCGCATCCTGGTAGGTTTCCCGCCGGGCGGCGGCACGGATGCGATTGCTCGCACTCTCGCAGAAAAGCTGAAGGACGAGCTCGGCACGTCGGTCATCGTCGAGAATCGTCCGGGCGCCGGCGGACAGATTGCGGCGCACGCGCTGAAAAGTGCGGCTCCGGACGGCACCACGTTTTTCATATCGCACGATCACACGATCTCCATCCTGCCGCTGGTGATGAAGAATCCTGGCTTCGACCCGGCGAAGGACTTTGTTCCGGTGGCGGGCTTTGCAACGTTCGTCAATGCCCTCGCACTGTCGGCGGGAGCGCAAGCCAAAAACTTCACGGACTACGTTTCGGGCGTTAAGGCCCACGGCGGCAGGAGCGCGATCGGCATTCCCGCGCCCGCATCGGTGCCGGAATTTCTGGTCAAGGTGATCGGCGAAAAGTACGGCCTCGATTTGATTTCAGCACCATATCGTGGCAGCGCACCGATGATCGGCGACATGCTGAGCAATCAGATTCCCGCTGGGATCGGTTCGGTGCCGGACTTCATCGAGAACCATATCGCCGGCAAGCTGAGAGTGGTCGCCGTACTCGGAGGGGCACGGCAAGCCGCTTTACCCGACGTGCCGACATTCGCAGAGCTTGGCCTTGCAGGATTTGAAGACGTGCCGTACTACGCATTCTTTGCACCGGCCGCTACGCCGCAAGCATCGATTGATCAATTCTCTGCAGCGTTATCGAAAGTAATTGCACAGCCCGATGTGCGCGACAGGCTTACGCGTTGGGGTCTGACGGTGCAATTCATGCCGCAATCGCAGCTCGGCGCTCGCGAACGAGCGTACGCGCAGACGTGGGCGCAGATCATCAAGAAAAGCGGCTTTCAGCCGCAGTAGATCCGGTGGAACTGATCAACGCCCTTTTACGCTGATCGACCAGTTCTGGCCGAAGCCACCGGACGTCGGCTTGGTGTCGATCACCTTACCGTCGCCGCACGGGTACTCCGAGTACGTCACCGCGCCGCCCGCTTCTTCGCACTTGAAAATGCCCGGACCCAACTGACGCGCCGCCACAGCCTTAGGTGCAATAACCGGGAGCAGAGCCTTGGGCATTGGCAATGGCGTGATGTACGAAGACTCGACTTTCGTCGAACGCAAAGCAGTATCGGGCGGTGGCAGTACCGCCGGCACCTTGATGGTCGGACGGTCAAGCACGATGAATACTCCGGCGGCCAGCACCATCGGCGCTATGACTGCCATCGCAAGTGACCGCTTACCTGAACGCGGCGCTCGATATCGAGCCATCCGAATCTCCTAGTGGTTAGCGAAAATCTACTGCGCGCACGAAGTTTTGATCAGGCGAACATGGCGGTCCAATCTGACGAAAAATGCGGGGCAAAAGCGAGCCAAATCCACTGCTGGGGCGCTCGTCGCGCGGCGCCTCGCGCAGTGACGGCCCACTCCGCGCTTTATGCGCGCCGCTCTCAGCCCTTGCCGACGGACGGCCGCGATGCATTGCGCCATTGGACGCGCAGGGCTGCGCCATAGAATGTGCCGACCATGCCTCGCATCGATGCAGAACGCCTGCTTTCCGATTTGCGCAAGCTGCGCGCTTTCGGTGCGCAGGGCCGCGGCGTCGTCAGACCTGCATTCAGCGCTGCCGACATGGAAGCGCGGCGCTGGCTGAAAAGTCGCTATGAAGAGGCGGATCTCGTAGCGACGATCGATGGCGTGGGCAACGTCCTTGGCCGCTCGCGCAATTCCGGCAAAGCGCTTCTGATCGGGTCGCATTCAGACACGCAGCCAACCGGCGGCTGGCTCGATGGAGCATTAGGTGTCATCTACGCGCTGGAAGTCGTACGCGCCCTCAGTGCCGATGACGCGACACGAAGGTTCCCCGTAGACGCGGTGTCGTTCCAGGATGAGGAGTCACGATTTGTCGGTTGCCTTGGCAGCCGCTCACTGACGGGGGCATTAACACGGGAAATGGAACAGGGCGCAGCAGACAGTCATGGCGTCCAGCTGATGGATGCACTGCGCGAAGCAGGCCTCGCCGAGGTGCCACGCACGCACCTCGCGCGCGAGCGCTACGCCGGCTTCATCGAGGCGCACATCGAGCAGGGTCCGCATTTGGACGATGCCGGACTCAAAATCGGCGTGGTCACCGGCATCGTCGGCCTGCGCAGTGTTCGCTTCGCCTTTCGCGGCCAGCAGAATCATGCGGGCACGACGATGATGGCGCGTCGGCGCGATGCCAGCACGGCACTTTACGAGCTCGCACATCGCATCAATCTGGAATTTCCGAAAGTGGCTGGTGAGCGAAGCGTGTGGACGATGGGCCGCGTCCGCGTTGAGCCGAATGCGACTTCAATCGTGCCCGGATACGCTGAACTCGATCTGCAGTTTCGAGATCCATCGGAGGCGCCGCTCGATGCGTTCGATGCGATCGTCGCGCGCCTTGTATCGGAAATGAACGCACGTGGCTGCGTCACGATCGAAGCTACCTCCGCACGCGCACCAATAGCGCCGACACGCATGGATCACGCTCTGCAGGCGCACATCGAAGCTGCTGCCGAGCGTCACGCGCGCGGCAAATGGCAGCGCATGCCAAGCGGTGCTTTCCACGATGCTGGCATCGTGTCGGCCGTGATCCCATCGGCAATGTTGTTTATCCCGTCGCTCGGCGGCATCAGCCATGACTTCGCAGAAGACAGTCGCGAAGAGGACATCGTGCTTGGCTGTCAGGTACTGGCGGATGCGGCAGCTTCGATCCTTGCTTCGGCCAACGCGCAAGACTAGTTCAACGATCTGAACCGCAGCTGATTGCGCGACAGCTCGCTGATCGACCGACATCCCATTAGCTTCATCCCGCGCTCTAACTCCGCGCGCATTAGACCCAGCGCCCGTTCGACGCCAGGCCTGCCAGCAGCGGCTAATGGAAACAAATAGAAGCGTCCCAGTCCCACAGCTTTGGCGCCCAGCGCGAGCGCCTTCAGCACGTGCGTCCCGCGCTGCACTCCACCGTCCATCATTACATCCAAACGATCGCCGACAGCGTCGACGATCTCGGCCAACTGATCAAATGCCGCGCGCGAGCCATCGAGCTGGCGCCCACCGTGGTTCGACAGGACGATTCCGGTGCAGCCGATGTCGGCGGCGCGCTTCGCGTCCTCCACTGACATCACTCCTTTCAAACAGAATTGCCCGTCCCATAGCCGCACCATCTCGGCAACGTCATCCCAGGTCATCGAAGGGTCCAGCATTTCGGTGAAGTACCGGCCGATCGACATCGCGCCGCCGCTCATATCTACGTGTTGATCGAGCTGCGGCAGCTTGAACTTTTCGTGCGTCAGGTAGTTAAGCGCCCATGCGGGCTTCAGTGCGAACTGCAGCATCCCTCCTAAGGTGAGGCGAAACGGAATCGAAAAGCCGGTGCGCAGATCGCGCTCGCGGTTGCCGCCCGTAATGCTGTCTACGGTCAGCATCATGATGTCGACACCCGCATCCTTAGCGCGCTGGAGCATCGCGCGATTCAGCCCGCGGTCCTTGTGAAAGTAGAACTGATAAACCTGCGGCGTCGGGTATTTCTTGCGCAGCTCCTCCAGGCTGACTGTGCCGAGCGAGGACACGCCGAACAGCGTGCCGTACTTCGAGGCGACAGCTGCAACTGCACGCTCGCCCTCGTGATTAAACAGGCGCTGCAACGCGGTCGGCGAGCAATAGAAGGGAACCGCAAGCTTCTGGCCCATCACCGTTACCGACAAGTCGACGCTTTCCACTCCGCGCAGAACGTTCGGCACGAGATCGCAGTCCTCGAAGCTCGACGTGTTCCGCCGATAGGTCACTTCATCATCGGCTGCGCCGTCGATGTAGTTGAAGATCGGACCGGGGAGGCGCTGCATTGCCAGCCTCCGAAAGTCGTGAAAGCTGTGGCAATTCGAGAGGCTCATAGTGGGGGTGCGCGAAGGGATGCCATTGGTATGTTGACACGTACCGGTACGCCCGGGACGGTGACCTCGCAGCGCTGCCTGGTGCAGCGCTGCATTGCGCGCGACGAACGCGTCAGAATTTATAACGAGGAGACCACCATGAATCGATCGTTTTTTTCGTTGGCGCTGCTGTGCGTCGCGACGCTTGCTGCGTGCGCGACTCCTGACCGCACGCTGCCGGGTAAGCCTGAGTACATGGTGGTCGGCATCGACAGCAAAGTCACGTGGGGCGACGACGGCAAAGTGGCGTTCGGTGCACCCGGTAAGGACTCGGTGACGATCGTCGACATTGGCACCAATCCCGCCAATCCGAAGATCGTCGCGAATTTGCCGCTGATGAATTCGATCTTTGGCCCACCGACCAATTTGGCCATCACGCCTAACGGACAACTTGCATTGGTGGCGAACTCGATGGACTGGATGCAGGAAGGTACCGGCTGGAAGCCAGCGCCCGACAACAAGCTCTACGTCATAGACCTCACGACGAGTCCTCCGCGGCTGATCAATACCGTAGCAGTGGGCAAACAACCCTCCGGCATGTCGATCAACCGTGCTGGCACCCTCGCGCTCATCGCGAATCGCGCTGACAACTCCGTTAGCGTGCTCGCGATCCAGGGCAAAGAGGTGAAGCTGGTTGATACGGTGATGATTGGCGAACACGTAGCACACGTTGTCTTTACACCCGACGGCAAGCGAGCGATCGCCGGCAAATTTCCCGGACACAAGGTCGCGATGCTCGAGGTGGATGGCCAGAAAGTCACTTACGGAAAGCGCGACCTCGCAGTGGGTCTGTGGCCTTACAACGTCGACATCACACCTGATGGCAAGCTGGCACTGACGGCAGACAATGGCAACAACGGCGGCTCCGACGGTAACGTCGACACCGTTTCGGTGATCGATCTCGAGGCCAAGCCCGAGCGCGTCATCGACAAGGTGGTCGTGGGCGACGCACCTGAGGGCCTCGCGATCAGCCCGACAGGCAAGCTGGCAGTGGCAGTATTGCTGCGCGGCTCGAACAACGCGAAGACCGAATGGTTCTACAACCGCAACGGCAGCATCGTTGTGCTCAGAATCGACGGCAAGAAAGTCACGAAGATCGGCGAAGTCGAAGTACGAGGTCTTCCCGAAGGCGCCGTGTTCAGTCCTGACGGACGCTGGCTGTACGTTGGCAATTACATGGATGAAGACATCTCGGTCCTGCGCGTCGATGGTGAAACGGTCACCAACACGGGCACGCTGGTGAAGCTACCGGGCAAGCCTGCATCGATGCGGGGCAGAACGCAGTAGGTTGCAGTAAGCGACTGCGTCAGCCTGACTTACGCAGTCGCGGCCTTGGCAAACGTGGCCGTCCCTTCAGGGATGGAGACCCACGACCGTTTCGATTGCACCCAGATGTGACGTTCGATGGTGAGCTGCTCTGGATCGTCCAGCGTTCCCACCGCGATAGCTCTCAGCCCGGGCCGAACTTCAACGGTGTGAGTGACAGTCGTCGCACACGTCGGACAAAATTCGGTGCGCAACCACCTTCCACTTTCGTCGGAGCGATGCTGATACTGCTTCAGCTCGCCCTGGTTAAACGAGACATCGCCCTCGTTGAAGTAAGCGATGGTTGCGAACGAGCTCCCCGTACGTCGTTGACAGAACGTGCAGTGGCAGATCTGGCAAATCTGAGGACTTCCTCGCACGCGGTATCGCACAAGGCCGCACGCACAACCGCCTTGAAGTGTGGTCATTGGTTTCGCAAAGTAGCCCTCGAAGCTGCGAGCGCAGTCACTTGTGGTGCTGCGTAGTGGCGGTGCTAAGGCGCGATCTGAGCAATGGAAGCTCCGATACCATCGCGAGCCGTAGCGCCGGCGGCGTCCATGTTGTCGCGCCGCGGAGTGTCGAAGTTAGAGACATAGCCGCGGTCCCCAACAAAGACGATGGCGGACGGAAATTCCAACGGGCCTTGGCTGCCGTTTCTGGCGACCTGGCGCACTTGTCCATCCGGCGTCACCGTGACAACCGCGTTCAACTCATTGGCGACGACCCAGAGAGTGCCGCTGCGATCGAAATCGAGACCGTCGGCGCCTTCTAGCAACGGACTCTCGGCGAGTAACACCGGTTTGCCGCCCTTGCCATCGGCACCGATCACAACTTTCCAGATTGCGCCGCGCGCGGTGTCAGCGACATGCAGCACGCCATTGGCATCGAACGCCACACCGTTGGCGACAATCTGCTGCTGTGTCTTGCCGTCGGGAAGCGTACGCACGTGCTTGTCGATTTGAATCGCTGCTTCGGCTGCGCCGCCATTCGGACCCACGCGGTAAACGATGCCGCTGGCGCCGCCGCTGATGAAAAGATTGCCTTGCCAGTCAAAGGCGATGCCGTTCGCTCCTGCCGTCCCCGTCGCAAACGTCTGTGCCATTCCTGGCTTCGCGGAATTGAGGTCCGCACCGCGGATACGCACCACTTCACGGAACGGGCCGACGGCCACAAAAAGATCACCTTCGGCATTGAACGCGATGCCCGAAGGATCGGCATTGACTTTCTTGCCGTCGATCTCCCGCGCCTCGATTCTTCCCACAACCACCGCCTTCGGCGCCTTGGGATCGACCCGCAGAATGTTTCCGGTTACTCGATCAGGCAGATAAAGCACGCCGCTGCGATCTGCTGTGATGCTCTCGACGATCACCGTTCGGTCCGCACTCGAGGGATCGAGATCGACCAGTATCGAAACCGTCGGATTGCGTGACTGCATGGTTGAGCAGGCGCTCAGTGCAAACGTCAAGATGCCAACCACAGCAACTCTCATCTTCACCCCCTTTGCGGCGCGACCGTTAAGCATTGGTGCCTCGCAATCGATTCTAAGCAGAGTAATCCAAAAAGCGCTGGCATCAGCTTTGCTTGTGATAGACCGGGCTCACGCTTACGATGCGTGCTGCTCGTAGCAGACTGCCTCCAATGCATGGTTAACGTGAGTCCGAGACACCGCCCCAGTGGACAAATCTGAGCTGATTCAACTGGCGGTGCAGCAGACACGCGACTACGCGCTATTCGTTCTCGACCCTACCGGAAAGATCGTCACCTGGAATGCAGGGGCGCAACGACTGAAAGGCTATGCACAGGAGGAGATCCTTGGTCAACACTTTTCCATCTTCTACACCCATGATTCCGTAGCCCGGGGTTGGCCGGCATATGAACTGAAGGTCGCCGCGGCCGAGGGGCGCTTCGAAGATGAGGGATGGCGTGTGCGCAAAGACGGCTCACGCTTTTGGGCCAACGTCGTCATCACCGCGATGCGGGACGACCGCGGAACACTGGTAGGTTTCGCAAAGGTCACGCGCGACCTTACCGAACGCCGAGCACATGAAGAAGCGCTGGCGCAGAGCGAAGAGCGCTTTCGTCTGCTCGTCGAAGGCGTCCAGGACTACGCAATTTTCATGCTGGATCCGCAAGGACTTATTGCAAGCTGGAACGCAGGTGCGCAACGCATCATCGGCTACACCGCCGACGAGATTATCGGCAAGCATTTCTCCCGGTTTTTCACGGATGACGCCCTGCAGGCGAACAAGCCGTGGGAGGAGCTCGCGGTCGCACGTCAGCGTGGGCGCTTCGAAGGCGAAGGATGGCGCTTACGAAGCGACGGCTCTCGCTTCTGGGCACGGGCTGTTGTCACTGCGCTTTACGACACCGGCGCCACATTGCGTGGCTTTGCCAAAGTCACCCAGGATTTATCTGATCGGCGGCACATTCAGGAGCTCGAAGCGGCCGCACGCAATGTCAACGAGTTCATCGCTGTGCTTGCACACGAAATTCGAAACCCGCTTGCGCCCATTCAAACGGCAGTACAGGTCATCCAGAACGCGCCAAGGAACGCACCAGAGCGCGATCAGATGTACGAAATCATTCGCCGGCAGGCGTCTCAGCTGGGCCGCATCGCCGATGACATGCTGGATATAACCCGCGTTACGCGCGGGCAAATGGTGGTAGTTCGCAAACCCGTGGATCTGTCAGTGATCGTTAACCACACTGCGGCTGCAATGAAGCATGACCCGTTCTGCAAGCACCATCAGGTAGAACTAAGTCTTGCCGCTGAAGCACTGATGGTCGAAGCAGATCGCGATCGCCTATCGCAACTGCTGACCAATCTCTTGACGAACGCATGCAAGTACACCCCTGTCGATGGCCCTATCTTTGTAACCACCAGAGCGGACAGCGGATACGCGGAACTCGCAGTCAAAGACAATGGTCGTGGGATCGATCCCACTGCTCTGGACGACATTTTTGAGATGTTCGTGCAACGCAAGCCGGTCATCGAGCGCGTCGGAGGCGGGCTGGGCATCGGCCTCGCCCTGTCGCGGAAGATCGCGGAGTTACACGGAGGGACGTTGGTGGCTGAAAGCGAAGGCGCGAACAAAGGCAGTGTGTTTACGTTCCGTATGCCGCTCGCAGCGCAGGTAAGCGCTCCTTCTCCAAGGCGTGCTTCGCTGAAATCATTGCCGCCCGGTCTGCGCATTTTGATCGTCGACGACAATGCTGACGCAGCAGCCACACTCGATGTACTGATGACGTCTTTCGGATACAAGACGTGCGTGGTCGGCACTGGAACCGAAGCGCTGCAAAGCGTGCGTGAGTTCGAGCCGAATGTAGTCCTGCTCGATATTGGATTGCCCGGTATCGACGGTTATGAAGTTGCTCGGCGGCTCCGTGCCATGAAGCAGAGTCAGTCCATAAAAATTGTGGCAGTGACGGGGTGGGGGCAGGAAGCAGACAGGCAGAAATCGCGTGAAGCAGGAATCGATGTGCATCTTGTTAAGCCCGTTGATGCTGCAGAGCTAAGGAGTGCTTTAGCCGGAAGTTCAACGTTGCATTGAGTGCTCATTTACGCCGCTTAGTTGCGAACTGGCAGCTAGCTAGGCGAGCGAGTGCGCGAATCGCCGCCAATGGCCTCGTCAAACGCTAGGTTGAGAGCCTGCTCCTCGGTGAGCAGAGCGCCGGCTGCCATTTGACGGTCGAACTCCACCGGGCCTAGTGCTTCGCGTGCGCGCTGCACGATCTCGTCACGCATGCTCACCATCATTGGAAACGGGATACGACCCGCACGCGCGAACGATTGGTCGACGTAGCCGAGGACGCCGGCGGCCCGATCCTCGGCGCCATGCCGTGCGTGAACGAGGGCGATGGGCAGCAGCGTCGGAGCCACGTCCTGCATCCGCTGAATGTGAGGGGCCGCAGCGCGTCCGTTTGTGAGCGCTTCGTCGCGGTCGCCACGCAAGGCGTGTGCGAGTGCGAGCATTGCCATGGCGGTGCCAGCGCCGTACGGCGCATTCATCCGTCGCAATTCGGCAAGCACGCTATGAAGCAGCTCGATCGCTGCATCGAAACGACCGCTGCCGCACTCGTACATCGCTACGTTAGTCATGGCCAGCTGCACGCCCCACTCGTTGCCGCTATTACGGTAGAGCGCGGCCTGTCGCATGCCACTTTCGATCGCACGTTCATGCTGCCCCAGGTGCAGGTAATGGACCGCGTTGGATACTGCCAGTGCTGCGGCCTGCCGCGCAGGCGCGTCAGGCGCGATCAGAGCCTCGGCCTCAGCTAGAGAGGCCGCGACGTGTTGCGTTTCTCCTAGGCGCGCGCCGATAACAGCCGCAAAAATCAGCGCATCGACCAGCCGCGATGTATTGCGCAGTGACCGATAAAGTTCCGCGGCGCGCAATGACGCAGAAAAGCACTCGCGCCGCACGCCCATATGGCCCAAGTTGCCCAAGAACAGATTGAAGCGCGCTTCGATTTCAGGCGCGACACTTTCGGGCAGCGGTAGCATCGCCAACGCGCGCTCGATTCCTTCGTTCAGTTGTGCATGCGCCATCCACAGACTGCTGCTGCAGCCGATCAGGGCGCAGGCAAAAGTCCGATTGCCTGCAGCCGAGTCGGCCCAGCCGAGCGCAGCACGCAGATTGTCGAGTTCCGCCCCCACACGGATCTGCTCGGCAGGCGCGGCTTTCCAGCGGTGCTCGTCGATCGGCGACAGAAAGGCCAATAGCGCTTCGGCGTGACGCTTCAGCAATTGTGGCGTTTCGCCGGCGGCGCCAAGTTTCTCCAAGGCAAAAGCGCGCATCGTCTCTAGCAGCCGGTAGCGTGGGAGCTCGTTGCCGTCGGCGACGACGAGCGATCTATCAACCAGGTGGCCGAGCAGATCCAGCACGGCCCAGCGGTCAATGTGCTCGTCCGCCGCGACGTCTTGTGCCAGCTCGAGGGTGAATCCGCCCACAAACACGCCGACCCGACGAAACACTGCCTGCTCGTCTGGCGACAGCAATCCGTAACTCCATTCGAGTGCGGCCCGCAACGTCTGGTGACGGCGGAGCGTCGCGCGCGTACCACCCGTCAAGACTTGAAAACGCTCGTCAAGCCGGGCGCGGAGTCCTTCAAGGCCCAGTAGCCGCACCCGGGCGGCGGCCAGTTCGATTGCCAGTGGCATGCCGTCAAGTCGACGGCAAATCTCTTCAATCGCTGACATGGCACCTGCGGTCAACTGCAAGCGTGGATCAGCGGCCCGGGCGCGCGCGACGAAAAGCTCGACTGCGGCCGCAGGCACATCCAATGTGCCCGCAGTCGGCAGACTTGCCAGCCGGTAGACCTGTTCCACGGGTGTGTGGAGGGCCTCTTGACTTGTCACCACGATGCGCAGTTCAGGCGCATTGCGTAACAGCGCCCGAGCGCATTCAGCGGCCGCGTCCAGCAGGTGTTCGCAGTTGTCCAGAATCAACAGAGCGGTTTGCTTCCGAACGAACGCAATAACTGTCTCGAGCGCTGGTCGGCCATCGCCGATACGGACGCCTAGTGCTCCGGCGATCGCTTCGGCGACTAGCCCGCCGTCGCTTAGCGACGCCAACTCGATCCACCAGACGCCGTCGCGGAAGTGTTCTTGCTGCGCATTCGCGACGGCCAGTGCTAGTCGCGTCTTGCCGATGCCGCTGGAGCCGACGATCGATACTTGCGGGTGAGTGCGCAGCAGTTTGCCGACAGCGCGTACATCATCGTCGCGGCCATACAGCACTTCCGCGTGCGCGGGCAGATTGGTCGTTGCCGCCACAGGCTTGGCGGACGTGACGGACGGCGGCGTGGCAACCAACGTTGGGGCCTGCGCGGATCCATCCAGTTCCGCCATAAAGCGATAGCCGCGCCCGGGGATCGTCGCGATGGTCTGCGGCCCGAGGAGCTTGCGCAGCGCCGAGATGTGGACTTGCAGATTGTTTTCTTCCACCACCACATCGGGCCACACGAGCTCGAACAGCTCGTTTTTGCTCACCGGACGTTCCCGCCGCTCACACAGAGCCAGCAACACGTCGAAAGCACGCGCGCCTAGCTTGGCGGGCCGCCCGTCAATCAGCAATTGACGCTGCTCGACAATCAGTTGGACGGCGCCGAAGCGCAACGCCGAAGTCGTGTCCATGCGGAAAGGTGAAGCCCTACCTTCGATATCCGCAGCTTAAAGCGCACCGCGCGAAGCGCGAATTCACTCACGATTAAGCCGAATTAAGGCGCAACCCAAAGACCTGAATGGTGTTCCGCCTCGACGATGCGGTCTCCGACAACGTACCAAAGGAGAACATCATGAACCGCGATTCACTGCAGCAGCGGCCGGTCTCATCCAAACCCGCGTCTCGCTTCCGCATCACTTTCGCTTGCTTCGGCCTGCTGTCAATTATCTCCTCCTCCGCTCTCGCGCAATTCAAGTGCGATCAGCCGCAGCTGACGCGCGTGGACGCCACGGCTTGCGCCCTCGGAGCCAAGGACGCTGCATCACTGCGCCGATTCATAACGCGCACACAAGCGATCTACGGCCTGCAGATGAAAGACTACGTGCGCTTCGATGATGAGCAGAAAGCGCCACCGGCACCGACCGCGAAAGCGACGCGGGAGGCCGTAGCCGGCGTCGCACCTCCCGCGCGCTTGATAGTGGAGTAATCATGCTCAAACCTACAAAGAAGCAGCGTCTAGTTTCTGTTACGACCCTCGTGGTCTCGACGATCGGAGCTCTGTTCGGAAGCCTCGAAAGCACTTCCGCGCAGGAACCGAGGCATGTGTTGGCTGCGCCTACGTCGCAACTTGCATCCGCCAGGTTGAGTGTCCTTGAAAACGCCTTTTGGGTGTGCGACTACGTTGCGACAACGCGGGGCATGAGTGACATCTCGACCTGCACCGCCGTCTACGAAGCGCTAAAAGATCAAAAATTTGCCGGTGATTCTGACGCCCTTGTGGCTTGGTGGCGTCAGAACAAAGCTGCTCAACATCAAAACGTCGCTGTCGCGGATAGCGCAACCCAGTAACCAGCTAAGCAATATCAAGGAGAAACATCATGAATAGCGAAACGAAGGACCCGCTATGGGCGTCGTTGATTTTCGCCGCCTCGTTGATCACAAGTCCCGTGGCAAATGCCGACGCGGTATGCGACTGGAATACCAGGGCCGGCGAAATTGTCGTCAGCGCCAAGATGGGACCACCACCGGCCAACCGCGCGATGGCTATCGCCCACACAGCCGTCTACGAAGCAGTGAACGCCATTACGAAACGGTATCCGGCCGGTGCAGTGAAACTCGAAGCGGCGCCTGGGGCTTCAGTCGACGCCGCAATCGCGGCCGCCAACCGCACAGCGCTGTCCAAACTGCTTCCATCTCAGCAAAGCGCAATTGACAGCGCCTATCAAGCCGCATTATCAAAAGTCACCGACGGAGCAGCCAAAACTTCGGGCATCACGGTAGGTGAACAGGCCGCTGCAGCGATCCTCGCACTGCGCGCCGATGACGGCGCTGCTGCAGGAGAAGCGTACCGACCGCAAACGGCCGCGGGTGTGTACGTGCCTACGGTGATTCCCGCCGCCACCCATTGGCCGCAGCGTAGGCCTTGGCTGATGAGCGGCTCTGCGCAATTTCGCCCTGGTCCGCCCCCTGCACTTACGAGCGCTCTGTGGGCGCGTGACTACAACGAAGTCAAGGCGCTCGGTGGAAAAAGCAACTCGCGGCGCACTGCTGAGCAAACACAAATCGCCGGCTTCTGGGAAGCAACATTGCCTCCGATTTACAACGGGCTGGTGTTGTCGGTTGCGAACGTTCCCGGCCGCGACGTTACGCAGAACGCCCGATTATTCGCAGCGGTAGCGCAAGCCGCTGACGATGCGCTGCTGGCGGTCTTCGAGGCCAAGTATCACTACAACTTTTGGCGCCCGGTCACGGCGATCCGTAATGGCGACCTCGATGGCAACGACGCAACGGAGCGCGATGCCTCATGGGTGCCCTTCATCGAAACCCCGATGCACCCGGAGTATCCGTGCGC